>NZ_UBIZ01000627.1:0-3517 GCF_900465275.1 Parafrankia sp. Ea1.12
CTCAGGGGGCACCGGGGGCGCGGGGGGCGCCGCTTCGTTTGACAATCCCCAACCCTTTCCGCTAGCCTGTGGCTGCGTATAGCGCGCTTTTGCGCGCCCTTGTGGCGGCTCCAGCTTAGCTCAGAGCGGCATCGTCCTGGTGTGTCGAGACCACCGGTCAGCCCGCCCGCCCGGTGAACGCACGCCGTCCGAACAGGAACTTCGCCGCCAGGTATGACCCGGCCAGCACCGGGCCGAACCAGGCCAGCGCCAGCCACCCGCCTGTCCCGATCGGCGTTCCCATCAGCAGGCCGCGCAGCGTCTCGATCACCGGGGTGACCGGCTGGTGGTCGGCGACCGCCCGCAGCGGGGCCGGCATCGTCCCCGTCGGCACGAACGCGCTGCTCAGGTACGGCAGGAACAGCACGAAGAAGGTGAACCCGCTGGCGGCCTGCGGGCTGCCGGCCAGCAGGCCGAGCGCCACCGACAGCCAGGTCATGGCGAGGACGAACAGCAGCAGCACCGCGGCGGTCGCGCACCATTCCGCGGCGGTGGCGTTCGGGCGGAACCCGGTGGCCAGCGCCACCGTGACGACCAGCGCGGTCGAGACGGCGTTACGCGCGACGCTGGCGACGACATGCCCGGTCAGCACCGCCCCGGCCGAGATCGGCAGTGAGCGGAACCGGTCGATGACACCGGCCGTGGTGTCCTGGGCGACACCGACCGCGGTCGCGGCCGCCCCGTAACCCGCGCAGAGCAGGATGATGCCCGGCACGACATAGTCGACGTAGTCGCCCTCGGTGTCGATCGCGCCGCCGAACACGTAGACGAACAGCAGCATCAGGTTGATCGGCAGGATCACGCTCAGCAGCAGCGTCTCCGGGTCGCGGGTCAGGTGCCGGATGCCGCGGCCGACCATCACGGCGGCGTCCGCCGCCGCCCAGCGCAGCGTGGACACCCATCCCTCGGCCGGGGCGATGCCGGCGGGGGCGAGGGGTTCGGTGGTCATCGCGCGGGCTCCTCACGGCGGGACGGGGCGGGCTGGCCGGCGCCGCGCGCGGCGACCCCGGCGGTGGACGCGCCGGCCGGCGTGACCGTCGCCGGCGTGGGGCGAGTGGACGGCGCGGTGGTGCGGCTCGCGGTGGTGAGGCTGAGGAACACGTCGTCGAGGTTCGGCCGGCGCAGCGCGACCGGGCCGACCTCCAGCCCGGCGTGCCGCATCCGGTCGAGGACGGCGCGCACGTCGGTGGCGGTGCCGTCGGTGGGGACGTCCACCGCCCGGCGCCGGGCGTCGCGCTCGCCCGCGGTGGGGCCGAGCAGCCGCAGCGCGGCGGCGAAGTGGGCGTCGTCGGTGAACGTGAGCTCGAGGCGCTGCCCGGCGAACCGGGACTTCAGCTCCTCGGGGGTCCCCTCGGCCACGACCCGCCCGCGGTCGAGCACGGTGACCCGGTCGGCGAGCCGGTCGGCCTCCTCCAGGTACTGGGTGGTGAGCAGGACGCTCACGCCGTCCACGGCGAGCTCGCGGATGACCGTCCACAGCTCGGCGCGGCTGCGCGGGTCGAGCCCGGTGGTCGGCTCGTCGAGGAACACCACCTGCGGTCGGGACACGAGGCCGAGGGCCAGGTCCAGACGGCGGCGCATCCCCCCGGAGTAGGTGCGCACCGCCCGGGTGCGGGCGTCGGTCAGGTCGAAGCGCGCCAGCAGTTCGGCGGCGCGCGCGCGGGCGCCGGCCCGCCCCAGCCGGGCGAGGCGGCCCATCATGACCAGGTTCTCCTCGCCGGTGAGGACCTCGTCGACGGCCGCGTACTGGCCGGTCAGGCTGATCGCGCCGCGCACCTGCCGCGCGGCCCGCAGGGCGTCGTACCCGGCGATGTGGACCGTCCCGGCATCCGGCCGCAGCAGTGTGGCCAGGATGCGGATCATGGTTGTCTTGCCGGCGCCGTCCAGGACGGTCGTGTGCCGGTAGCTCCTGGTGAGCCCGCGGACCCGGACAGTGGGCGTGGCCTGCTGCTCGGCTGGCGTGGTCATGTGGTCGTCCTTGGCGTGGCGGGCGGTCCTCCGGTGTCGGCGGGGATGTCGGCACGTCTGCGCGCCGCCAACTGTGTACGGCGCACACAGAAGTGTGTGCGGTTACTGTGTACCACTGAAACTGATTACGGTCTAGACGGCTGTGTAGCGCGTACACGACTACGATGGCGGCGGGGATGCGCCGACCGAGCGGGAGCTGAATGGACATCGAGGCCGGCACAGGGGCCGAGGCCGGCGCGCCGTCGCCGCAGCCGCAGGTGCCGCCAGGGCCGGGGGATGGCCTGCCGCCGGGTGTCGACCTGCTGTGGGGCCGGCGCGAGCGGGGCCGGCGCGGGCCGCGCCCCGGGCTGAGCCTGGCCCGCATCGTCACCGCCGCGGTGGAGATCGCCGACGAGGAGGGGCTGGGCCCGCTGTCGATGAGCCGGCTCGCCCAGCGGCTCGGCTTCACCGCGATGTCGCTCTACCGGTACATGACCGGCAAGGACGAGCTGCTCATGCTCATGCTCGACGCCGTCATGGCCAGCCCGCCGCCGGGCCCCGCGCCGGGGGAGGGCTGGCGTGCGGTGCTCGAGCGCTGGGCGGGGGAGTGCCGCTCGCTCTACCAGCGCCACCCGTGGGCGCTCGACGCCCCGATCAGCGGCCCGCCGCTGGGCCCCAACCAGTTGCGCTGGCTCGACGCCGGGCTGGCGGCCCTCGCCGGGACACGGGCCACCCCCGAGGAGAAGCTGAGCGTGATGCTTCTCCTCGACGGGTACGTGCGCGCCGAGACGCGGCTGTGGGTGCAGTTGCGCCGCGCCTACCGCCCCGGCGCGGCTCCCGCCTCGGCAACCTCCGCGGAGGCCGCCGCCTCGGCGGCCGGGCCGGCAGGCAATGCCGTGCCCGCCGAGGCCGTGCCCGCGGACGCCGAGCCGCCGCCGTCCTGGGGGTCGCTACTGCGCCAGCTGATCGACCGCGAGCGCTACCCGGCGCTCATGGAGATCGTCGCGACCGGGTCCCTCGACAGCCCGCCGGGCTACGGCGACACCGACTACGAGTTCGGGCTGGCGCGCATCCTCGACGGCATCGAGGTCTTCCTGCATCGGCCCGCCCGCTGACCGTGCCCGGAGACCCGTCGGAGAAGTGCGGGACGCCTCGTGCCGGGTCAGCGGACGATGCGGCGTAACACGACCCGGGCCAGTGGGGCGTAGGCGTGGGGCAGCGGGCCCGGTCCGGTGATCCGCAGCCAGGTGGACGTGCCGCCGTCGAGGCAGGCGTCCACGCCGTGGTCGAGGTCCAGCCGCAGCGGGCCGATCCCGACCCGCCAGCTCCAGGTGCGCTCGAACTCGTCCACGGCGGTGACGAGGAACCGCGCCGCCGGTCCGGCGAGTGGACGCACCTGCCCGCGCAGCCCGGGAACGATCCGCTGCCACCTGCCCGCGTCCGCCCCAGGGGGCTCCTCGCCGCAGGGCCGCCAGCCGTAATGATCCTGATCGCGGCTGTGCCCTTGGAAGGTGCCGTGGCCCTGCCCGGC
>NZ_UBIZ01000457.1:0-247 GCF_900465275.1 Parafrankia sp. Ea1.12
CTCGGAGTCTCTCCAGACACCATGCGGCCATCGTGCCAGAGACCGCAGCACGGCAGACTGCTTTTCGACAAACGACCCGCCCGCGGCGCGGACGCCCAGGGGCGAGCCACCGGGCGCCGCCGCCGGGACAGCCTGCTAGGAGACGTTGACGCCGAAGTCGAGCGCGATTCCGCGCAGGCCGGACGCGTAGCCCTGCCCGACGGCCCGGAACTTCCACTCAACGCCGTAGCGGTAGAGCTCACCGAAG
>NZ_UBIZ01000353.1:0-1333 GCF_900465275.1 Parafrankia sp. Ea1.12
CGTATGCGTCCGGCGGCTTCCTGGGCAATGCCCTGTACGGGACCCTGATGACCAACGATGAGGCAGACGAGGTCCAGTACTCGATGGCCGAGTCGTTCACCACGACCGACAACGGCAAGACCTTCACCCTGAAGCTGCGGCCGGGCCTGGTGTTCTCCGACGGCACTCCGCTGAACACCGAGGCCGTGAAGTTCAACTGGGACCGAACCAAGGACCCGGCCGTCGGCTCGGCCCACCGGTCGGAGGCGGCGACGATCGAATCGTCCGAGGTGGTGGACGACGTCACGCTGAAGGTCACCCTGGTCACCCCCGTGCCGAGGTACGCCCTGTCCGTCCTCGCCTCCTCGATGAACTGGATCGCCTCACCCGCGGCCCTGCAGAAGGGCCAGCAGGCTTTCGACGCGAAGCCGATCGGCGCGGGACCGTTCACCCTGGAGAGCTGGACCCGTCAGGCCGATATCCGGCTCGTCAAGAACCCCCGCTACTGGGACGCACCCCGGCCCTACCTCGACCGCCTCACCCTCCGCGCGGCGCTCGAAGGCAACCAGCGCTACAACACGTTGCTCACCGGGGGCGCGGACGTGGCCATCGACTCGAGCTGGATCAACCTCGACAAGGCCACCAAGGCGGGTCTGCCGACAAACGTCATGCAGCTCAGCGGCGGCGTCTTCGCAGCGCTGAACATGCGCAGAGCACCGTTCGACGACATTCGTGCGCGTCGGGCGGTCGCGGCGGCACTGGACTCGGACGCGCTGAATCTCGCGGCCTACAACGGCACCGCGCAGCTGGCCGACACGTTGTTCACCGACGCCTCCCCCTTCTACTCGGAGACGCCGCTGCGTAAGACGGACAAGGCGACCGCCCAGCGGCTCTTCGACGAGCTGGCCGCGGAGGGCAAGCCGCTGTCCTTCACGTTCACCAGCTCCACCGCCAGCGAGAACAGGGCGCTTGCGGAGAACATCCAGGCCCAGCTCAGCGCCTTCAACAACGTCGAGGTCAAAATCAAGACCATTGAGCTCGCCGAGTTCGTCCAGCTGCGCAGGACACTCGACTTCGACGCGGTCATCACGTCCGCGCTCTTCCAGGACCCCGAGCCTCGGTTGTCGACGGTCTTCGCCGGGGGCTCGCCGGCGAACCTGGCCGGTATCGACGACCCGGCGCTCAACGCGGCCCTGCAGGCCGGCCGGACCGCAACCTCGGAGGAGCAGCGCAAGGCGGCCTACGACACCGTGCAGGAACGGTTGACCGAACTGACCCCGATGTTCTTCATCGCGCGTGGGGGGCTCGGCGCCATCTCGGGCAAGAACGTCGGCGGCCTCGCGCAGTACGGCCT
>NZ_UBIZ01000632.1:0-25271 GCF_900465275.1 Parafrankia sp. Ea1.12
GTGAAGGTCTTGCCGTTGTCGGTCGTGGTGAACGACTCGGCCATCGAGTACTGGACCTCGTCTGCCTCATCGTTGGTCATCAGGGTCCCGTACAGGGCATTGCCCAGGAAGCCGCCGGACGCATACGCGTTGCCGAGGATCGCCGGATCCAGAGTGCGCGGATCACTCAGCGTGAGGATCCGGCCTTCGCCGCCCGCCACCGGTTTGGCGGAGGCGCCCGTGGACGGACTGGTATCACCGCCGCCGCCACATGCGGCCAGGAGGAGCGCCACACAGCATGCGACAGCGGTGACGAGTAATCGCGTCTTACGAATCATCAGAGGACCTTTCATCAGTGTTCGGGATCGGTAAAGCGGCACAGGGCCCGGGGACTGGGGGACGGCTGACTCAGGTGGCGCCCGGCTACGGGCGGGTGGTCAGTCGTGCAGAGTGTGGCCGAACTGGTGGCGTGGTCGCCTGTTTCGTTGAGCGCGAACACGGTGAAGGAGATGACGGGGCGCGGGACGAACACCATGTGGAGGGCATCGGTTATCGCATCCTTACCATCGGAGATCATCCCGCCCCAGCTCGGCTGCAGCGGCGGAATGCCCATGCCCAGGGAGCTGAACGGCCCCTCGGCCACGATTGGGGCGGCCATCACGATCGGCCGGTAGGCCCCCAACGGGGGCGACAGGTTGGGCAGGATCTCCCTTGACAGGATCCGCCGGCGGCTCTCGCCCATGTTCCGCTCGGCCATGACGAACTCCCGCGACGACCAGGCGAGGGTGGGACCACCCCGTCACCGGAGCCGGCCAAGCTGCATCGCAAAGACGTAGGTCAACACGGGGCCCGCAATGAAGGCGGGTACCGAGAGGACCCGAGGACAGTGCGGTGATCGCCCGATCGATCGCCGTCCCGGGCCACGTCGCGGACACCACGGCCAGCGCCCCGGCGACGAGGAGAACAAAAACAAGTGCCAACGCCGCCAGTTCCAACATCATCGGCAGCCGCTCGCCGATCGCCTCGACGACGACAGGTTGCCCGGTCACCGGCGAGGCGCCCAGGTCACCGCACACCGCATCCCAGAGCCAGTTCAGGTACTGCGACCACAGCGGTTTGTCCATGCTCAGCTTCGTGTTCAGTGCTGCGATCGCCTCCGGGGTCGCGTTCTCGCCGAGGATGACCGAGACCGCCGAACCTGGCGCCAGGCCCGGCAACGCCACCGCGCCCATGGTGACGAGTAAGATCACCAGTAGGCTCCGCCCGGCTCGTCTCGCAGCAGTGAGCACGACGCAGCTCGCTTCCTTGGTCCTGGAGAGGGCATGACAACGACCGAATCGGTCCGTGCAGCGTCACTAGCAGCGAATACACCGAGATCTCTCAGAGAGGGTTATAGCCGCTGATCATGACGTTGCCAATGTTTACTCGGGAGTAGAACGACTCGCCCCTCGGCCTCGCGCCCCACTCACCCGACCACCACCAACCAGGCCAGGCCCGGCCACCAGCCTCACACAGGGTATTTATACTCAATTATCGTATTAATACTCAATTATCACTCCAATAGAGACATACAGGATATTCCGTCTCGCACCCGGTTGACAGAAATGGCTATAGCGGTTCCACTGACGAGGCCGGGAACCGCACGGTGGAGCGGGCTGATGGGCGAGTTGGGCCTGGTCGGCGCGGTCCGCGGTGACCACAAGCGGCGGACCACGGTGGCGGATCCGGCGGCCGAGCGGCTCGCGAACCTGGTCCGACGCAACTTCGCCGCGGACCGGCCGAACCGGCTGTGGGTAGCCGACAGGTCGCACCGATAATCACAGCTCCGTCCGAGGTTCCGTGTCTAGACGCGACGGTGGCCTACTCGCTGCCCCGCGGGTGAGCGACGGCGAGCACCAGGCCGTCACGGTCGACGACTCGAACCGCGTCGATGGCATCCGCTGGGATCGAGCTCGCTCCGACGACATCAGCCTTCGTTGTCGGCGTCGACGACCAGCTGGCCGCTCGTTCCGTCGTGCCGTCGACGCTGGCGACCTCCAGTGCGAAGGGGCCGCTGCCGGGAAGGCTGTCGAACGCGACGGCCAGCGACGTTCCCCATGGTTTCGTGATGAGCGTGGCGCGACCAGTGATCGCCGTGCCCGTCGCGGCGACGAAGGAGGTGGAGGGCCCACTCGGTGCCCTGGCAAAGGGACTGTTCACGACGAGACCGATTCCGGCGCACAGGACGAGCACAGCAGCGACCGCCGCGAGGCGCCAGGAGCGGGTTAGGCGAACCGACCGTCGTTCGGCGCGCACCCGCTGGAGCAGCTCGTCCAGAGAGGGTTCGCCCTCCCCCGCAGTACCCGGCAGACGCCGGAGCAGCGTGGGAACCGACGCCGTCTCGTCGAGTTCGGCACGGCATCCGGCGCAGCCGGCGAGATGGGCTTCGACGGCGTTCCGGTCGTCGACGTCCAGACCGCCCAGGACGAAGGCCCCGAGCAGGAACCGGACCTCGTCGTGCTCGGGTGTCATCGACCGACCCCCATCTCCTCGAAGGCGTCACGCAGCGCGCGGATCGCATAGTAGGCACGGGACTTGACGGTGCCCTCTGGCAGTGCAAGGCGGGCTGCCGCCTCGCGTACCGACCTTCCCTCGTAGTACAGCTCTTGGACGACAGCCCGGTGCGCGGGCGAAATACGACCCAGTGCCTCCGCGACCACCCACTCCTCGATGGCCTGGCTCACGTCGTCGACGGCGGGGGCGGCCGCCACGACCTCGCCGCCGTCGTCGACGAGTGACGGCCGTCGCCGCTCGGCCCGCCAGGCGTCGGTGATGACGTTTCTGGCGATCGTGAACAGGTACGAGCGAACTCCGTCGGGCCGAAGCGACACGTTGCGGGATCGCACGCCGCTGGGCCAGCCCTGACCGCGCAAAGTGAGCAGCAGCTCACCGGTGCCGACCTCGCCGCGGTCATGGCCGGTCGGTGACCCCACATCGACCGGTCCTGATCCGGTCCTGACAAGCTTTCGGACGTTCTGCCCCTACTTGCCGAGGAGCGCCGGCGATGCAGGAACCGACATCGGAGCCCGACGGTACGGACCGGACCAGGCCGGTCTGCGGGAACGAATCCGGTGGCGAGCCGGCGGTGTCCCGTCCGGCCGATGATCCTCCGGGTGGGCCGTCCTTGGCTGAGGTGGAAGATCCGCGTCAGGACCTGTCCTCGCCGCCGGGGACCGACGACGAGACGGGGCGCGGCGGCTACCTGCATCCATCCGAGGGGTATCCGCTCGGCGAGGACGAGCGCGCCCAGCCGTCGGTCGTCCCGCCAGCGAGCCCGGGGCCGGATGCGTCCGATCCTGTCGGCGGGGCCGCCGTGGGCCCGGGATCGGGTCCCAGCCGGCGCCGTAACGTTCTGCTTGTGGTGGCGGCCTGCGTGGCCGCTCTGATCATCGCGGTTCCGGTGGTCGTCTGGACCTCGTCGGGGTCGAACGGTTCGGGGTCGAACGGTTCGGGGTCGGCGGGTGGAAATCTCCGTGACGCGGACGGGGAGATCGTGGAGGGGCCGAAGGGGGTCCGTCCGGAACAGGACACGGTGGGATCCGCGTCCCAGCAAGTCGGCGTGGCAGGCAGCTCCGTGGCACCGGTCACCCCGGAGGCCGGCGGGGAACCGTCGAGGCAGGTGCCCACCTCGGGTCCCGGTGGTTCGGGGTCCAAGCCCGACGGTTCGGGGTCGCTCGCGCCCGCCGACGCGCCCGCGCCGACGGTTCCGCCCGCGTCCCAGGGTGCGCGGGCCCCCGCGCCTCCGGCCGCGCCGGCTCCCGCTCCGGCACCTGCGCCTACGTCCGCACCCGCACCCGCACCGAATCCGAATCCGTACTCGGCGACGCAGGTGTGTGGGTCGGGGTATTCGCAGATCGACCGGCATTCTCTGGCGGGTGACACGGCAGTGATCTATCTGCTGTACAACGGTAGTCGGAACTGTGTGGTGACGTTGAAGTCGGGGTCGGGTGTGGGGGTGGCCGAGTCGATGGGTGCGTGGGTGCAGGTGGAAGGTAGTTCGGCGCGGCAGTCTGATTCGGGCAGTTTTCAGTACTACGCGGGGCCGGTGTACGTATACGCGCCGGGGAAGTGTGTGAAGTGGGGCGGTAGTTACGCTGGCTCGTCCTGGGGGAGCGGCTGGGAGCACTGCGGCTGAGACCGCCACGGCCGGGACTGCAGGCCGACTGGACCCGGACCCATCCGGCCGGCCGGCCTGACCGGACCGCACCCGGTCGTCACAGCCCGATGAGCCGGGCGATCTCACGCATCTGATAGCGAAGTACGTCTCCCTGGCCTCGACGAGGGTGTTCAGCCGGCCGAAGAGCTCGAAGTTCACCGCGCCGAACAGGTGAATCCAACCGATGACGCCCCGCGCCAGCATGGATACGGGCAGCTCGGGGGTTCACCCGGCCGTTCGTCCTCGACTCGACCGCCACCATCGCCGTCTTCGGGCGCACCCCGAGGCCGGTCGACGAGGCGCTCTGCGAGGCGGCGCGGCACCTGCGCTGCTGAGGGCAGCACGCGAAGTCGGGGGGCAACGCCCGCGGATGGCGTGAGCCCCGATCGTGATGTTGGGGTCGTCGGTTGCAGACGGTGGCTCTTTGGAGGGCTTCGCCCCCTGTCTATGGGCGGCGTGAACGGAACGGCCAGGGTCTCCGGCCCTCGGGAGTTACTCAGAACCACGTCTATCCGGTGGAGACGGCAAGTCTCGCCAACGTTCCACCGAGGTTCCACTGCCGTTCAGTCCGAGAGTCGTCATACCTCGGACAACCTCCAGTGGTAGGGGGCGCTGGCACGCCATGCTCGCCGACGCGTCGCCAGCCCGCACCTCGCAAACGTCCTGACTATGGTCGTAGTTCATGGATCGCTTTGCTCCTGAGCGTCATTGGATCGACTGGCACCGGCAGTACGAGGTCACGGGATCGTCTTTGCGTCGCCGCCTCGCTATCGTCCAGCGGCGCATCCGGCAGACGCTGGACAAGCAGCCAAGAGGAGAGATCCGCGTTTTGAGCATGTGCGCCGGCCAAGGCCGCGACATCCTCGGCGTACTGGCTGATCATGAGCGTCGCGACGATGTAGCGGTCAGACTGGTCGAACTCGATCCCGATCTTGCCGCCGACGCCGATCGCCAGGCGCGTTCCGCTGGACTGGAGGGTGTGGAAATCGTAGTGGGCGACGCTTCGAGCACGAGCGTGTACGAGGGTGTCGCCCCGGCAGACCTAGCCCTGGTCTGCGGGGTGTTCGGGAATCTCAGCGACGCGGATGTACGGCACACCGTCGAGCAACTACCGCGACTGCTCCGGCCAGCCGGGACCGTGATCTGGACACGTCATCGCCGTTCACCCGATCTCACTCCCTCTGTGCGGACCTGGTTCGCCGACGCAGGGTTCGAGGAGGTGGGGTTCGACATGGAAGAGGGTTTCCTTATCGGTGTCGGAACCCATCGGCTGGTTGGCCCTACGCTGCCTTACCTGCCGAAGATTCGGCTGTTCGAGTTCATCGGTGATGGCGAAGACGCCCACCGATAGCAAGATTGCGCGCATCGCTCGGAAGGGCCGTCAGGTTTAGCGACCCCTGTAGCAACGGGCACGGACGTCCACAGACAACGGTGGACGTCCGTGGACATGCGGAGCTGTGACAGGACGTATGTCGCTGAGCGTATTCCGTGCCTTCTAAGTACCACGTCCCACCTGCACACCCTGCCGGGCACCCACGTACCCCGTGACCTGCGATTTCAGAGCAGGGACCAGCCAGCCATCCGGCGCACAGCGCTCTGAGACCTGATAACTTGCGTCGCTCGGCCAACTGGCTATGACGCTGGAAGGAGTGTCCGCCCGTCGTCGGACACTCCTATACCAGCTCGTGAGTAGGCCGGCTGCCCGCAGGCGGGGCTGCGGCTACGGGCCCGGGGTGGTGACGGCCTGCGTGATCGGGGCCAGCAGCGCGGCGGCGCGGTCGACGGCGGCCGGGCCAAGCACATCCCACACCGGGCTCGCGAGGCGATCCGTCGTCGCCTCCAACTCGTCGGCAGCGGCCAGGGAGGCCGCGGTCGGCGCGTCCTCGGTGTCGAGCCAGCCACGGGCCCGCAGCCGGTCGGCCGCGGCCGTCCACTCATCCTCGGTCCAGCCCCGGATCCGCTGGTAGAAGGCGCGGTCGGGGCCGCCCCGGCTGGTCCGCCAGACGAGACTCTCCAGGCCGTCGACACCGGCGGTGACCAGCGCGGCGACGTGCCCATCGCCACGGTGCTCCCGCAGGATGGTGGCCGCCTGCCAGACGGTGCCGAGCGGGTCGTCGGGCCAGGGCAGTGCGGCGTTCGCGGCGCCCAGCACCCGGCCGGCGACTGACACGCGCTCGGCCGCCGAGCGCAGCAGCGTGGCCAGTTCAGTCAGCTCGTCCGCGTCGGTCGCCGCGACAAGCGGAGCAAGTGCCGCGCGGGCGCCGTCGAGCCGGACGGCCAGCGCCTTCTCCGGGGGGATCCTGGTCCAGACCTCCGGCAGTACCCTGGCCACCATCACGGGCGAGTACCCGAAGAAGGCCGCGACGACCGGCCCGGCCTCGACCGGCCCCAGCGGTGCCGTCCGGCCGGCGAAGTAGGCCCGCCACGGGCTGCGCAGCCCGGCGTCCGCCCACACCGCCAGACTGGCCGGCGCGGAGAAGCTGACCGCGTGTACCGGTTCGAACAACTGCCACATTCTCCGCGCCACGTTCATCTCGGCCATGGGCCAACACAATCCCGCCCGTCAGGGCGGGGTCAAGAAGTGTGATGCCGGCCCGGGCCCCTCCCGGCCGGCATCACACGGAGTTCAGGACGGGTCCGGTCTCAGAACTTGGCATGGTGCGCCGGTGTCCGCGCCGGCCGGTCGCGCGGCGCCGACGGTCATCACGTGATGACGCCCCGTTGTGCCGGCCGGGTGCCCGACACCCTGCCCCGGACAGCGATCTTCTGGCCACGCCAAGGGCGACGGAGCCTCTCACCGCCAACCAGGAAACCAGGAAACCAGACTGATGTTCTGGTGGTTTCCCTAGCGTGCCGGCGGCGGTCCGCGCGTATGTTCGGCTCTGTCGTTCAGTTTACGGTCCGCCTCGCGCCGAATTTTCCACATCACGGCATAGCGTTCAGGAAGTAACCGGTTTTCCAGTCCATCCAGGGAGCCAGTTGTGACAATCGCGCGGCGAATCGTCGATGTTGACCGGGGGCGGCATGGTATGACGCGCCCGGGTTTCTGGTGGCGTGCCCCGCGCGTGGAGCATGGGCGTCACCCGCGTGAGGGAAGCGACGGGAGAGCACGGGGGCGGGGCGCGGCGGGCCGCGGTGACAGCATTGACGTTCCCATTCGGCCGCTTACTCCGATGGACGCACTCATACTCGGATACCAGCGAGCATTCCCGAAGACGCCGCTGGCGGTCGGCTGCCTGTTGGTCGCCGACGGCCCCGTGCCAGGAGTCCAGGCGTTGCGCGAGCTTGTCGCGGACCGGGCGCACGACTTTCCTTCGCTGACCCATCGGATCGCCTCGGCCGGGCGGGGCCGGCCGGTCTGGGTGGCGGACCCCGATTTCGACCCAGCCCGGCACGTTCACGAGTACCGGCTCCCCGCAGAGTCGGGGCTCGCCGGACTGCGCGAGGCGGTGGGGCGGCTGTCAGCGGTCGAGATCTCGTTGGACGCTCCGCCGTGGCAGCTCTGGTTGCTCCACGGCCCCCGCCGCGACGGCTTCACCCTGCTGTACCGCGCCAGCCACGTGTGGATAGACGGGACGGCACTGAACGTGGTGCTGGAAAAGCTGTTCGGCCTGTCCGACCCAGGATCGGAGCGCGAACCTCTGCGGGTGTCGCGGGATCGCCGGCCCGGCCCCCGAGCCGTCTGTCGGGCCGCCGCTCACTCACTCGGATGGCTTACCCGGACGTCCACGATCGGCCCGCTCTCGGCGGCACCCACGGGATACCCGCACCACACCTGGCTGGAGGTGGACTTGGCCAGGCTACGGGCGATCAGCCGCGCCTACGAGGTGACCGTGAACGACGTCTTCCTGGCCGCGCTCGCCGGCGCTCTGCGTGCCTGGCCCCGCCCCGGCTCCGATCGGCCCGGCCGGCTCCGGGGCCAGATGCACGCCGCGATGCCGGTCAGTACCCGCCGTGCGGCCGAGCGGGACCACATGAGCAACTACCTGACCACCGTACGGATCACGCTGCCTTACGGTGAGGCGTTGGTCCACCGGCGCGTGGAGGCGATCCACCGGCAGACCGTCCGACACAAGCGGGGCGGGACTCCGGGCGTCGCGGAACGTCTCTTCCTCTGGACGATTCCCGCGCCGTTGCGACCGGCCGTGCTGTCCACCGGGATCATGTCCCACGTCTTCGCGCTGACCGCGTCCAACCCGGGCGGACTGTCCGGTCCGCTTGAGATCCTCGGTCGACGAGTCACCGCCGCCGTGCCCACCCCTCCGCTCCCCGCAGGCCAACGCCTGGCGGTCCTGCTCGGCGGGCTCGACGGGCAGGCGTGCATCGGTTTCACGATGGACGGGTCGGTGCGGGACGGGGCGCGGCTGCCGGAACTCGTCGAGGCCGAACTGGACGCGCTCGAGGCAGCGGCCGGCCTCCGCCACGGCCCGGTCCGGAGCCCGGCCGAGACCACGTGTTCGGCTGATCTCGTGGCGACGATGCCGATGGACTCGTCCGTCGACGATGGACTCGTCCGTCGCGGACCTCGCCGACACACGGGTTCGGTGCAGGTCGATCCCTTCCAGGGCCGCCCGATCGTCCAGCGGCCCGGATACCCCGACCGGCACGGTCAGCGCCAGCAGCTCCAGTCGCTTGTACAGCTCCTCGCGCGCCGCGGCCTCGCCACACGTCCCGGCGAGGTTTACCAGCCAGACCAGCCCACTCCCGACATGACACACCGAAGTTGATCATCTTTGTGTGGGACGCGGTCCAGGGCCTTCCGCCGGCACACCCGTCACCTACCAGGCGAGACCGTTGGGGTTGCCCCTGTTCACAGCCGTTGGGAGACGAGAGGTCTGCCCGGAACCGAGGTCGACACGGTAGTAGTCGGCGCCGGCGTCGCTGACCATCAGCAGCTGCCCGCTGGGGTCGAGTGCCAGTGAGCTGGCGTTCCAGCCTGTGGTGAGCGAGTAGTCATGGCTCAGCTCCAGCAGGACGCGCAGTTGACGCCCGGTGGCTGCGTCGAGCTCGATGACGCGTTTCGTCAGGTACGGATTCTGACCGCGCCGGGTGACCACGGCGTAGACGCGGGTGCTGTTCGCATTGAGCGTCAACTCGGACATCGCCTCGAAGGCCGGCTGCGCGCCACTGGTGACGCGGTGAGAGCTGGCGCGCAGGTCACTGCTGCCCTGGCTGGTGTCGAGGATCCATATGCCGTCCTGGTCCGAGGGCTTGTTGCGGAAGGTCTGCGTCTCGCCGCTGTTGACGTTCACGATGGTGATGCCGGCGGTGAGACCCGTCGTGCCCGCGACCATGCCGTCGAGGGCAAGGCGGCTCCCGTCCGGTGACACCGCGAACGCGGTGAACCGCGGTTCCCCGCGGGGGTTGATCGGGGTGAGCGATTCCACCTTTCCGTCCGCGCTGACGACCAGCGCAGCCAAACCTGATCCTGGCTACAGGGAACCGTCAGAGTAACGATCACGGAGGGCCTACGCGCGGGAACGGTCTCGGACGACCCGTCACTCATCGTGCGGAAAATCCAAGGATCACCGCGGTAGCCGACCTGTCGCCATATGCCCGTCCTGCCGCCTGTAACACCCTTGCGCGGCATCCGCGACCTCGAAATAAATGTCATTCTTTAGTCCCTCGCCCGGTCGTCTCGCCGGGCGCCGGCGTCCCACTCGGGCCATAGTTACCTGTAGCGATGGAATGCGCCCGCCAGGTCGTCGATGCTGGAACGAAAGCCGGCGGAGTTGAGGCCAGCGGTGAGTCGGACCGGCGGGGGATCGCGATCAGTACTGCGGGCCCGAAGAACGGAAGGAGCGGAAGGCGATGAGAGCAGTCGTGTGGCACGGCGTGGGCGACATCCGCCTTGACACCGTCACCGAACCGAAGATCGAACAGCCGACCGATGCCGTCGTTCGCATCACCACCGCGGCGATCTGTGGCACGGATCTTCATTTCGTCCGGGGCACAGTACCGGGGATGAAGCCGGGCCTCATCATCGGGCACGAAGGGGTCGGCGTGGTCGAAGAGGTCGGCCGGAGCGTCCGCAACTTCAGGCGCGGCGATCGGGTGCTGCTGTCCGCCGTCCTCGGGTGCGGCTCCTGCACCTACTGCCGCAGCGGCTATTTCGCCCAATGTGACGACATCAACCCGTACGGCCGCAGGACCGGATCCGCCTTCTACGGCGCTCCGAGGGACAATGGCTCGTTCGACGGGTTGCAGGCCGAGTACGCCCGCGTACCCTACGCCCACACCAACCTGTTCCGGCTGCCAGACTCGATCTCCGATGATCAGGCGATCCCGCTGTCGGACATCTACCCCACCGGATACTTCGGCGCGGTCATCGCGGAAGTATCGGATGGCGACGTGGTGGCGGTCTGGGGCTGCGGGCCGGTGGGACAGTTCGCCGTTCTGTCCTCATTCCAGCGCGGCGCCGCGCGGGTGATCGCGATCGATGGTCACGCCGACCGACTCGACCGTGCCCAGGCGCTCGGAGCCGAGGTGGTCAACTTCAACGAAGAGGACCCTGTCGAGGCAATCCTGGATCTGACACGCGGTATCGGTCCCGACCGGGCCATCGACGCCGTGGGGGTGGACGCGGAAAGCCCGAAGTCCGGCCCCGCCGCCGCCCGCGCCCGCGAACAGGACGATCAGCACCGCGAGGAACTGCGTCAGATCGCCCCCGAGACTCACGCGCACAACGGACACTGGAAGCCTGGCGACGCGCCGACGCAGGCCCACTCCTGGGCAGTCGAGAGCCTGGCCAAGGCAGGCACGCTGGGCATCATCGGGGTATATCCGCCGACCGACAGGTTCTTCCCGATCGGCACCGCGATGAACAAGAACCTCACCATCAACATGGGAAACGGCAACCATCCGCGGTACATCCCGAAGCTGCTGGACATGGTGGAGTCGGGAGTGGTGCACCCACAGAAAATGGTCACCCAGCATGAGCCGATGCGGGACGTGCTCGCCGCCTACGAGGAGTTCGACCTGCGCCGTCCTGGCTGGCTCAAGGTGGCCCTGGACCTGACCAGCTAACACGGAAAAGCCGCCGCCACGGGTATGAAAACGGCCGGCGCCGATCGGCGGTGCCCACGGCGCTTCCAAGGGGCGCTGGAGCTGCTCACCCGGTCCTGTCGTCGCTTTCCTGGCGACACCGGTCAGCTCCTGTCAGCCTCGTCGAGAAACTGCGCCCGTGGTGGGCCGTCCGGGGCTCGAACCCGGACGCACCCACCCATGCGGGCGACATCACCCTAAGCGGCCGGACACCCACCGTTCCCTTCCGGTAACTGCCTAGCAGGGCGGTCGACGATTCAGCCGGCCTCGAGAAGGTCCTGGAGCTCGGTGAGGGCGGTCCGCAGATGTCCGGCGAAGGAGTGCATCTGCTCAGCCACCACGCTCGGGGTGCTCAGGTAGACGTTGAAGCGGTCCGGCAGCAGCACGTAGGCGATCCCGATGCACCTGTTACTGGTTGATCCGAATCCGAAGTACTGGATGTGGGTGGACGGCGCCGAGCTCGTGCTCAGGTAGTCGTCCCGGGTGACCAGCCAGCCGGGGGTGTCGAACAGGTCGAGATGCTCGGTGATCCCCAGCTCCTCGCCGCGACGGGCCTGGATGAACTGGAGTTCCCAGAGGTGCTGCTCCGGGGCCCGTCCCGCCTGGCAGTCCCGCGCCCGCGTGACGTGGGCATCGGCCGCGGCCCGCAGCGCGGCCAGCCGGGTGGCGGCGTCGGCGGCCGGGTCGTCCATCACCCGGACGAACGCCTGGATCTCCGGCGTGATGACCCGCATCGCCTCTGTGCGACCGCGCCGGTACTGCCGGGTCGCGATCGACTCGTAGGTGGCGCCGACCAGGCCCTTCGAGCGGTTGTGCGCCAGCTGGTAGGCGAGCTGGACGAACGCGTCCGGCGAGATCCGCAGGCTCTTCGCCCGGTTGGAGCCGAAGTCGTCGAACGACAGCGTGGCCGTGGCCGTGGCGGCGGCGTAGGCGCTGAACGCTTCGCCCGCGGCAAGCACGTCCGCGCGCAGGTCGTCGTCCAGTGTGAACGTGACCGGCCGGACGGCGGGCACGCCCTGGGAGCGGGCGCCCGACCGGGCCGAGTGCTCGACCGCCGGAGCGCCGAGCATGTCGTCGACCAGGCTCAGCACGGTCGTCCCGTCCAGGCCGCAGTGCTCGATGTTGATACCGGCGCTGCCGTCCGCGAAGACGATGAGGGACACCGACTTGTCGAACCAGCGGTTGCCGCAGTCGCCGTGGAGAAGGTTGTCGCACGCGTCCTTGGCATCGGCGGGCGTGAGGTCGTCGAGGCAGAGGCAGAACAGCGCGGTCTCGACGGTGTCGAGGGCAGTCACGTTGCCCGGGTCGCAGGCGAGCAGCGAGTCCCTGCTCGCCGCCCAGGCCGCACGTGCCTTGGTGGTGAGCCGGCCGACCGACGTCTCCGGAGCGGCGCGCTCCGCCCCCGCCTTCAGGATCGTGTCCAGGCCGCCCTCGAGATCGTCGAGCGTGTGCGGATGCCCCTCGGGGCCCACCACGTCCATCCGGAACAGGTGGCCGCGGTGGAGGACGACGATGTGGCGTGCGGTGGAGGGGCCCGGTGACGGCTCGCTGTACGGGGTGCGGACGGTGTCCTGCACCTGCCCGGGGATACGGGTCGTAGAGAACAGGAACCGGTTCTGGTCCATCGACAGCGCCTGGCCGCGCTGGATGATCGGCTCGATCGCCTCCGCGTCGAGGCGCAGCTTGTAGTCCAGCGCCGAGGCGATCAGCCCCGCGGCCCGGGCTGTCTGACCGGCGTCGGACTCCTCGAAGAGGAAGATGAAGTTCGCGTTGAGGGCGATGCGGTCACGCCGCCCCAGGTAGCGCGAGGCCCAGAAGGCGTCGAGCCAGCTGTGCACGCCGGGGGTGGCGTCGTAGCGCTCCAGCTCGGCGTGCAGGGCACGGCCCGGACCGCCTGGGCGGGCGAACGCGGCGAGCGCCGTCTCGGTGGCTGCCAGCTCGTCCGGGGTCAGCAACGGTGAGCACCACTGCAGGAACCGGGCGCAGGTGTCGTCCAGAGTGGGCAGCGGCACC
The DNA here is from genome assembly GCF_900465275.1 of Parafrankia sp. Ea1.12. Classification (NCBI taxonomy): domain Bacteria; kingdom Bacillati; phylum Actinomycetota; class Actinomycetes; order Frankiales; family Frankiaceae; genus Parafrankia; species Parafrankia sp. Ea1.12. The sequence goes on from NZ_UBIZ01000632.1 coordinate 13,232, forward strand.
CGCGGGAGCCGGTCGTCGTTGACGAACGTACCGGTGTTCGACCATTGCGGTCCGGCCTCGGATGCCACGGGGCTCGGCTGCCGGAGGCCAGCTGCCGTGGCCTCGGGCGCGTCGCTGCTCGGTGACGGGGCGTTCGGCGTCATTCGTGACCTCGGGGGGCGTGGGACGGGTGGCCCGACGGCCGTCGGGCTCCTGCTGATGACGGAACTGGCGCCGGGGATGCCCGGAGTGCCGGTACTCGCGATACTCGCGGCAGAAGTGCTGGCGGTAGCCGCGGCGGAGGCGGAGGCGGAGGCGGTAGTCGCGGCGGAGGCGCTGGCGGCGTGTGCGGCGAAGCTGCCGCGGGGGCGTGACACGTACAGCTGGGCGTACATCCAACCGTCGCTCTCCAGGCCGTGCGGGTCGATGCCCACCGTGGCGAGACTGTCCAGCACGAGCTGCTGTTCCTGCGCCGAGGCGAATCTGCGCTGGCGGAACATGCGGTCGAGCCTGACGGTCTCGTATCCCCTCTCCGCGAGGCTCGCCCCGATGGCGTCGAACGGGAACATCCGCAGTACGAAGTGCGCCATCCACGGTCGCTTTCCGTCAGCCGCCTCGATGGCGTCGAGAACCCGGGAGATGGTTCGTTCGCCAACATAGCCGAGACAGCCGGTCGAGATGACGAGATCGGTGCCGGCAAGCTGCCGTCGCTGCCGTTCGGTGGGATCCGCGGCCTCCAGGTCGGCGTGCACGGCATCGTCGAGAAAGCCTGCCGCGAGAGCGTAGGAGAGGGCCTCGTTCGACACGTCGAGACCCACGAACACCGCGCCGGTCGGCAGGGAGCCACCCGAACGCCCGTTGGAGCTCAGAGGCCCGGAAGTGGGTGGCGGGGACACTCTGGTGGAACGGACAAGTTCGCGGTCGCGGGCCAGCAGCTCGTCACGGGTGTAGCCGTGGGCCTCGGGTGCACCGTAGCGCTCGTACAGGTGCTCGAGGGTAACCCCGCAGCGCAGCAGTGCCGCGTTGATCCCGTAGGACGAACCGATGTCGAGGATCTTCAGTGGCGACGGGTGACGGCCGGGAGGATCGCCGGGCATCGGGCGGCCTGCTGCCCGGTAGTCGGCCACGGTCTCGACGAAGTACGGCCTGGCGATTTGGGGGACCTGATAGGCGAGCGTACGCAGCGTCGTGAAATATGCCCGTGGATCAGGCTGGTCGTAGATGTGATCCAGTGAGACTTTGCCAGTGGCATCGAAATGCACAGGTCAGGCTCCTGCAGGTCATGGTCGGGACCGGACTCGCCCTCGCGAGGCCGGCTCTGGGATACCAGTTCCCATGAACGCGGACCAGCCGATCAGCACGCCGACGCCGCGCCGGCGGGTCGAGGGCCACGGGCGTGGTCGGCCTGCGCGATCGGACCGCCGGCTCAATCGCCGGCTCAGTCGAGCAGGCTGTCGCCCCGTACGCGAGCCGCCTGCCCGGCGGCCTCGAGATGTTCGGGCAGTACCCGGCCGAACAGCTGCCTCGTGCGCGCTACGCTACCGATGACACCGGGACGCTCGCAGTAGGCGAAGATCGCCGAATGACGGGCGGTGCCCCCCTGCACCGGGCTGACCCGGTGCAGCGAGAAGCGACCCCGGAACAGCTGGAGATCGCCGGGACGGAGCATGAGGCGCCGTGTCCGCCGGTCATCCCGACCGGTGAGGACGTCACACACGGCCTCGAGGTTCTCGGCCTCGGCGGACCGGATGTCGGGACAGTACTCGAAGACCCCGCCTGCCTCCGACTCCTGGATCAGCAGGCTCAGCGAGAACTCGTTGGTGTCGAAGTGCCAGGGGTGCTCGTCTCCGGGCCGGATGACGTTGAGGCACAGCTGGGCCAGCGGGTCCGCCAGCTCGTACAGGCGACCAAGCCCGCAGCAGGCAGCCACGAACCGCCGAAACGACTCGTTGGAATACAACCGCCGTATGCCCACACCGTCGGGGACGAGATCGGCCGCGACGAACGCGTTTCCGCGCCGCATGGTGATACGCCCGGGATGACCTTCGGGAAGCGGCGTCCCCATGTCGATGTTGTATGCGTTGACCGTCTCGGCCTGGTAGTACGCCGACGGAGCAAGCTCAGCGCATTCGGCGCGCAGGGCCTCACGGGCATCGGGGCGAACGAATTCAGCGAGGACGCTGCAACCCGTTGCCTCCAGCTCTCGACGGACTCTGGCCGCCAGGTCGTGCCAGGCCGCACTCGCCGGATGCGCGAGAGGATAACGGTCGGTGTCGACCAGGTCATCCAGACCATCGAGCGCGGTGGCGACGCCGGGTCCACTGGAGCACCCAGGTCCGCCGGGGCTTTCACGCACGGCGACGTATCCAGCTGCGGTGGCGCGCCCAGGCCCGATGACACGTTGAGGAACACTGACACGTTCAGCAGCAGTGACGCTGTTGGGCACGGCGCTGTCCACGGGCCCGGGCATACCCGGCAGAAGGCCCTGGCCCGTGGATCCCGCCGCATCATCGCCGCAGGTCAGAAGGCTGTCTGATCCAGCAGGGCAGGCCGCACCGCGCGCTGCAGCAGTTCTCGAGCGGCTCACGAGATCCTCCCTACGCCGGGCGTGCGCACCTCACCATGGCGCGCCTGACTGGGTTTCCGAACATTCTTGCCTCGGCTACCAGCACATGAACATGCCTGTGATATCCGACACTTTCATGTTCTTTCTACGCTCAGGGCTGGTAATCGGGCTTCCTTCTCAGCGCCAATTTCCTCCCTTCCGGACGTGTGGGATGCCAGACCTGGACCGTCGGCGTTGAGTCGGGCTTTCAGGCGCAATGCCGTTGAGTTGCGGGTCTGACAGGGGTCCGACCGCCCGGATGATCTGCACAGTTTCGGCCGGGCGGCGGATGGGTGGAGGAGGCCGTGGTCGTTGGGGGTTCCACGACAGGAAACGGGACATCTTCCGTTTGGCCTGCCGGACCACGCAGCGGAGCCGACGCACAGGGTTGATCTCTTCCTGAAGCTCACGGGTAAGGTGAGCGAGTTCAGCCGTGAGATGATCAGAGGGGAAAGCCCCGGGCACAGGGGCGACACTGCGCCAGGCCACCCGTAGGGCGGCCGCGGCGGACGCCCTGGCGGGATCCAGCGGCTCGCCGCGGTTCACCACCGCGGCGTGCATCAGGACCCGCAGCCCGCGGTGTAGACCGCCAGGTGCGCGAAGATCTCCTGGAACACCAGCTCCGGGCTCTTGCTCCCAGCTGCAGCGGGCACGCGCCGACCGGCGCCGGACCGCACGGCGTAGCGGCATCCAGAAGCGGCGCAGGTTGTCCGGTTCGATCGGAGTCCCGATCTTCGTCGTGAACACGTGGCCGGTCTGCACTCAGGCGTCACCGGCAGCGTGCGTTCGGAGTCCTCCGTCTTCGGCGGGCACAGCCGCAGCTCCCCGCCGACCCGCAGCAGCGTGTGACGAACGGTCAGCGTCTCCCGCTCGGAGTCGAGGTCCGACCACTGAAGCCCGAGCAGCTCCCCGCGCCTCATCCCGAGGGACAGCGCCAGGACCAGCAGCGCGTACAACCGGTCACCAGCCGCCGCGTCGAGGAGCTGATGCGCCTGCTCGACGGTCAGACCGCGGTCGACGCCGTAGCGCGGGGTGGAGACCTGCACCAGCTTCGCGACATTCCGCCGGATCAGCTCCTCCCGCACCGCCGCCTGGAGCGCGTTGCGCAGCACGGCATGCACGACCTGAACCTGACGTTTCGACGGCAGCCGCCGGCAGCACCGGCCGACCGCGCAGCAACGCCGCTCCCCCTCCGGTCGCGCCTTGTCCACACCCCGCGCGCAGCACCGGCAGGTGCTCTCCGTCCGCCGGACGAACTGCCGGACGTCCGCGCCGGTCAGCCTGTTCAGCCGCTTCCTCCCGAGACCCGGCACGAGGTAGATCCGGACCGCCTTCTCATAGGTCACGTACGTGTTCGGCTGACGGTTCGGCTTCACCGTCTGGGCAAGCCACACCGTCAGGTACCGCTCGACCGTCCACCCCGTGGCGTCCGCCGGGATTCCCTGATCCGAGTTGGCCTGGAGTTCGGTCAGCCTGCCGCGGACGATCTCCTCCGACTTGCCGTAGACCGGCCGCCGCTTCGTCGTGCCATCCGGCCTCAGGACGTAGGCCGCGCCGCCAACAGAGCCCGAGACTGCCGAAATACTCGTTTTATGATCAAGCAGCGGTGCGGACCGCACCGCGAGGTCCGAGATCTCGGAAGCCTCGCCGGCAGTACGGTCGGGGGAACCAGCTGGAGCACGCTACGGCAGAAGTCGAGCGGCGCGCGGTGCACGCCGGTGGGCGGCCGGAGAATGAGAGCAGAGGGCACGCCAGTGCACTGCCGGGAGACAGCGCCAGGGCGCCGCGCTCCCCGGGCAGCCCGACCCGCAGCCTGCCAGCGGCGAGACCGTCTGTGGCCGATCCACACGCCCGAATCTGGGTCCTGTGTGGAACTACGAGAGCGAACCCCGCTATGCCGGACTTTCCTGACGAGAGTAGACGCCGAGAGATGAACGGGGCCGACTTCGTAAGGTAAAGGTTAGGGGCTCGAGTCCTCGTCTCCGACGTCACCTTTAGGTCCTTCCTTTTCTTCCTCTCCGTCGATCAAGGGTGAAGCGGGGTGTCGACGTGACCCGTTGACGCCGCCCAGAGAGGCTCGCACAGATATGAACGGCCGGACAGGGGAGAGGGGGTGGCCATGGCGGCAGACGAACAGAAATTCGACAAGATCATGGTGGATCGGTCGGAGGGGTTCGGCGAGCGGCTGCTGGGTGTGTTGCTGGATCGCGCTCACGAGATGCCGCCGCAGCTGATCGCCCCCCTGGTAGCGGAAGAGATCGGCAGGATCGGTGGGCGGGACATCTCTATCCTTCTGCAGGACTATGAGCAGCTGGTGCTGACGCCGCTGCCGGGCAGGAGCCTCACGGTCGGGGAGCCTGAGCCGATCGACGGCTCCCCGGCCGGCACGGCATTCCTGCGCGCGATGACCGTCGAACAGCCGCAAGACGGCGGTATACGGATGTTCCTGCCTCTGCTGGACGGTAGCGACCAGGTGGGCGTGCTGGCCCTCACCCTCGACACCGTCGATGATGATGACCGGCGGTTGCTGCGGCGGCTCGCCGGCCTCGTCGCCGACATGCTGGTCACCAAAAGCAGCTACACCGACCAGTTCTTCCAGGCCCGGCGTCGCGAACCGATGAGTGTGGCCGCGGAAATCCAATGGTCACTGTTGCCCCCGCTGACCATGATCACCCCGCAGGTCGCGGTAGCCGGTGTCCTTGAACCCGCCTACGACATCGCAGGCGACAGCTTCGACTACGCTCTCAACGATGACATCCTGCACGTGGCCGTTATCGACGCGATGGGTCACAGTCTGGACGCCGCAGTGCTGGCAACGGTCGCGATCGGTGCCTACCGGCACGCCAGACGTGCCGACATCGGGCTTGCCGAGCTGTACATGTTCATGGACGCAGCCATCCACAGGCAGTTCGGACCCGACCATTTCGTCACCGCACAGATGATGCGTTTGGATATCGGAACTGGTCATCTACAATGGGTCAATGCGGGTCATCCGGCAGCGCTACTGATCCGCGACCATAGGGTTATCCAGGCGCTGGAGAGCCCGGGAACCCTGCCGGTCGGATTCGGTGGTGACATACCGCAGGTCAGTGAGCAGACGCTCTTGCGCGGCGACCGGGTGCTGTTCTTCACCGATGGCCTCGTCGAGGAGCACGAAAAGGGCGGAGAACAATTCGGCGAAGAACGCCTGATCAACTTTATTGAGAATATCCGGGGTAAAAGCATCCGGGAGATGGTCCGAGATCTGTCCCATGCACTGATGCGGGAAAGGAGCGGAATCACGACCGACGACGCGACTCTCTTCCTGATCGAGTGGCGCGGGGGCACCGCCGACCATCTCGCCCGCATAGATATTTAACCAGGAAGACGTTGATGGCGCCGATCGTCTCAGGTTCCGTCTCAATCGTGCGTGTCCGCGGCTGTTCGCGGCGATAGGGCAGCGTGCCCGACGCGCGAAACGAACGGCGACGGAGCGCGGTGAACCCGCCACCGCGGCACGAAAAAGCAGACAGTCGGAGCCGAGTCTCCGGTCCGGTCCGGTCCGACCGGCAGGCCGTGCCATTCGCGTGCCAGTAGCAACGTCGACAGAGGGCACAGGACCGCCGTCGACCTGGGCAGCGCCCCGTCCACGCCCTGGCAGGCGCCGCAGGCCGCACAGGTTTCCCGAGCTCGTGACGCGTGTAGGGCCGTGCTGCGAGTACAGCCATCCGTAAGGCCAAGCCCACGAACACCGGCGGACATGAGCGGAACCCGTCAGGGGGTTGTATCCGAGCCAGCTCCGCGTGGACGCAGTGCTGTCTACCGTCGCTGGCCGTCCAAGGACCTTTTCGTCTCCGACCTGGTGAAGGAACTGGCGGCGGGTGCCGTCCCGGGTATCGAACGGGACGAGATAGAGCTGTTCCGACGTGTCGTGCGCGCACACGAGGACGGGTTCAGCACGCCGCAGGGCCGGCAGGATCTGATTACCGAGCTGTTCCGCGAACTGGCTCTGCTCGACTTCGAGGTGCTCCGGACGTCGGCGGGGTGGCGGACCTACATCGCCTTGCACGCCACGTTCCTGAGCCTGCCCGACGGAGGGCTCCGTGAGGAGGTCCGCGAGGCTCTCGCCCAGTCCCAGCGCGACCATGTCGCTCGCGTCGCGCGATCCTGGGTGCAGCTCACCCAGGTGTTCGGCTACCGGCTGCGCCCTGAGCTGGAAGCCACGTTCGACACGATGGTGAACCTGTTCGACGCGACCCTTCGGGGGTTGTACCTCGTATCCCTCGCCACTCCGGACGTCGCCGAGCGGCGACTGAACGCACGCCCGTTCGGGGCTTCGGGCACGGAGGAATGGTCGCTTCCAGCGATGGGGCTCGCCAGTGTCGCGATGACCTTCCTGGAGCCCGACCCGACTGTTGTCTGGAGCGACGAACGGAGCACGGCGGTGCGTCAGGCACTGGCGCACTGGACGATTCCCGACACATAAGCCGCCATTCCCAGCCCAGGACGACCGAGGCGACAGGAGCCCCCATGGCGACCCCCGCAATCCGCGCGGTCGGTCTCGGTAAACGCTACGGTAAATTCCACGCACTGCGCGATCTTGATCTCGAGGTTGCTCCCGGCGAGGTCGTCGGCTGTCTGGGGCCCAACGGCGCGGGGAAGACCACGACGATCCGGCTGCTTCTCGGATTCGCGCACCCGACATCCGGACGTGCGGAGATCTTCGGGCACGACTGCCAGCGACGGAAGACACAGGCCCACCGTCATCTCGCCTACGTTCCGGGCGAGGCGAGCCTGTGGCCGGAACTGACCGGAGCCGAAACGCTGTACCTGCTGGGCCGAGTCCAGGGCCGGGTGGACGCCGCCTACCGCGACGAGCTTGTCGAACGGTTCAGCCTCGACCCGTCGAAGAAGGTGCGGGCCTACTCCAAGGGCAACCGGCAGAAGGTGCTGCTGATCGCCGCCCTGATGAGCCGCCCCGACCTGCTCGTGCTGGACGAGCCGACCAGCGGGCTGGACCCGTTGATGGAGCAGGCGTTCCGGCTCAGTGTCACGGAGGCCCGCGACGCGGGCCAGAGCGTGTTCCTCTCGTCGCACATCCTCAGCGAGGTCGAGGCCCTGTGCGACCGGGTCGGAATCCTGCGCGAAGGGCGGCTCGTCGAGATGGGAACGCTCGACCAGATGCGTCACCTCGCGGAGTTGGCCGTCGAGCTCACCTTCGACCGGCCGCCGCCCGACCTTGCCCGCGTACCGGGCGTGACCCGGGTCGTGGTGGACGGCCACCGAGCCCTGCTGGGGGTACGGGGGCCGATCCAGCCCCTCCTCGACGCCCTTTCCGGTACCAATGTCCAGGAATTCCTCAGCCGGGAGCCCTCCCTGGAGGAACTGTTCCTCGCCCACTACGGACCGGACGAAGCCGAACGCGACGAGGGGTCGCCGGAACAGCTGACGCGGCAGCGGGCATTGGCATGACGGTGCTGCCTCTCTCGGTGCCGCGTGGCGCGTGGCGCGTGGCGCCCTGAGCCCGGCGGGCGGTGACGCACGCCTGGTCGTGGGCGGTCGGGTGGCCCGTGCCGCCGCCCGGTCAGGCGCGCTGTGGGGGTGCGTGTTCGGACTGTTCGTCGTCGTGCAGACCGTGGCGTTCACAGCGCAGTACGACACCCAGGCGGCCCGCGACCAGATGGCCGCCACCTACGGCACGGAGGGTGGCCTGACCGCGGTCCTGGGCCAGCCGGACGCGCTCAACACCGTCGCCGGCTGGGCGACCTGGCGCTTCGTGGGCATCCTGGGCCTGCTCGGGTCGGTGTGGGGAGTCCTGCTGGTGACCCGCCTGCTGCGCGGCGAGGAGGAGTCCGGACGCTGGGAACTGCTGCTGACCGGGCAGACAACCCCGCGCCGCGCGGCCGGTCAGGCGGCGACGATCGCCGCCGCCGTCCTGGGAATCGGGTACGCCCTGCGGATGGCCGCCAACACCGACCGCGGCCTGCACTGGCTCGGCTGGCTGAGCCCGCTGGGATGGGTGGAGCGAATCCGCCCGCTGAACGACCCGAACCCGGTCGCCGTGGTCCCCGTGCTCGCCCTGACCGTCGGGGCCACCGCCGCGGCGGTATGGCTGGCGGGGCGCAGAGACGCCGGGACGGCGATTCTCCCGGAGCGGCACGCCGGACCGCCGCGGGTGGCGCTGCTCGGCGGCCCGGTCAGGTTCGCGGTCCGCCAGACGCGGCTGGGCGCGGCCGGATGGCTATTCGCGATCGCGGCGTTCGCCGCCCTGTTCGGCGTGGTCGCCGACTCCTCGACGCAGGACGTCGACGGATCACGGGACATCGAGGAGGCGATCAGCCGACTCGGCGGGCACGGGTCACCGACCGCGGTCTACCTCGGGCTCATCTTCCTGGTCGTCTCGTTTCTGGTCGCGCTGATCGCCGCCGGCCAGGTCAGCACCCTGCGCGCCGAGGAGGCCGCCGGGCAGCTCGACGCCCTGCTGGTCCGTCCCGTCAGCCGGGCCCGGTGGCTCGCCGGACGCCTGGCGGTGTCCTGCCTCCTGCTCGGCTGCGCCGGCGTGGCCGCCGGCGGCGGCGCCTGGGTCGGTACCGCCGGCCAGAGCGACGGGATAGGCGCCGGGGATCTGGTGACGGCCGGGGTGAACATCGTCCCGCCCGGCCTGTTCCTGCTCGGCCTGGGCACCCTGGTCTTCGGTGGGTGGCCCCGCGCTACCCGGCCCGTTGTCTACGCCTACCTGACCTGGGCTTTTCTCATCGAGTTCTCCGGCGGCGCCGTGCGTCTCCATCACTGGCTGCTGGACACCTCCGTCTTCTTCGACGTGTCCCCCGCGCCGGCGGGTCCCCCGGACTGGTCGAGCGCCGCGGTCCTCAGCGGCCTCGGGATCGCGGGGGCCGTGCTCGGCGGCTTCCTCTTCCGCCGCCGAGACCTCCGCGCCGCGTGAGCGCCGAAGCCCCGGACCGTACCGCGAGCAAGCATGAAAGGCTCGACACGTGACAGTGTTGATCGTGGTGGAGTCGTGTTTCGGCAACACGACCGCGGTGGCTCATGCCGTCGCAGCCGGTCTGACTCGAACCGTCCCGCTGGAGACGGTCAGCGTCATCCACCCTGCCGAGGCTCCCGTGGCCCTGCCCGGCGACGTCCGGCTCCTGCTGGTCGGCGCCCCGACCCACGCCTTCTCACTTCCCCGGCCGCAGAGCCGTAGGGAGGCCGGAGAAAAAGGGGCGCAAGACGTCGACCTCCCCGGAGTTCGCGAGTGGATCGAGAGGGTGACACCGTCCAAGGATCTTCACGTCGTCACCTTCGATACCTCGATCAAGACCAGGTTCGTCCCTGGAACAGCGGCCAAGGCCTCGTCGAAAGCGCTGAAGAAACGAGGGTTCCGCCACGTCGACCGTGGACCAGGTTTCTTCGTCACCGCCACCGAAGGGCCCCTGGCGGACGGGGAACGCGAGCGGGCCGAGGCGTGGGGGATGCAGCTCGGCCGAGACCTGAACGGCTCGCCGGGCCGCACCGGCAACAGCACCGGCTGACCGCCACCATCCAGGTTCCGGGCCTCTGATGGGACGTACCGGGTCGCCGTGAGGCAGGCTCGGTGCTGGTAGCCGCTGGCAGCCACAAAGCGTCGGCTCAGCTCTCAGCGGGGGGGATGTTGGGGTTGAGCCGGAAGCGGTTTTCCGGGTCGTAGCTGCGCTTGACCTGTCGAAGGCGCTCGACGTTGCGTCCCCAGGCTCGTGCCCGGGCGGCGTCGTCGAGATCGGCGTCGCCGCCGAAGTTGAGGTAGGTGCCCGACGCGGCCCGCAGTGTGACGGCCTCGTCGTAGGCACCGCGCACCCAACGGATGTTCGCGTCGTCGTCGGCCGGGTCCAGCCAGTTTCCGTCGAGGCTCAGCATGTGCCGGGCGCTGCGATCGCCGAACGCGGTTTCCGTCGCCCCGACCCGCGACATGGCGCCTCCCAGGAGAGGCACGTGCACCAAGGTCGTCGGGTGCGGGCGGTCCTGGCCGACGCGGACCACGAACGCGGTCGCATCCTCGTCGAGTCGGTCCAGGTAGACGGACTTCCAGTAGCTCTGCAGCCCGCCCTTCGGGAAGAACGGGTCGAGGGAGGACTGCGCTGTCCGGTACGACAGCGCCTGGCTCATGTCGGCGAGCGGCGCGCCGAAATCGGCAAGCGCCCGACACGCCCGCTGACCCTCGTCCGGGTCGCCCGCGTACAAGGCGGCCGTGATGAACACGTCGCGGTTGTGTACAGCGGGCGGGAGTGCCGGCGACGCCGGCAGCGACCACATCATGGCACGGCTGGTGACCTCGTCGGGAACGGTGGACGTCCAGTCCCCCCAGCGGGGGAGCACCTCGGCAGCGGCGTCGATCGGGTAGACGACCATGCCGTTCCAGACGACCGGACCGAGCGGATAGGCCTCGAACTCGAAGGACACCACCACGCCGAAGTTGCCGCCCCCGCCCCGCAGCGCCCAGAACAGGTCCTCGCGCTCGGAGGCGCTACACCGCACGACGTCGCCGCTGGCCGTCACGACCTCGGCCGCACGCAGCGCATCGCAGGCCAGCCCGTACTTGCGGTGCAACCAGCCGATTCCGCCACCGAGCGTCAGACCAGCCACACCCGTGGTCGACACCACTCCCCCGGGTACCGCGAGCCCATGCAGCTGCGTCTCACGGTCGACGTCGCCCCAGGTCGCACCACCGGCCACCCGCACACGCCGCTGTTCCGGGTCGACCCAGACACCCCGCATCGCCGACAGGTCGATCATCAAGCTGTCGTCGGCCGTGGAGGTCCCGGCGATGCTGTGGCCGCCGCCGCGGACGGCGACGAGCAGGTTTCGCGTCGCGGCGAGGCGGACGGCGTCGACGACGTCGGCAGCCCCGGTACACCGGATGATCAGACCTGGCCTGCGGTCGAGCATGGCGTTCTGGATGACCCGCACGTCGTCGTACCCGACGTCGTCCGAGGTCAGAACCTGCCCGCGGAAGATCGCACGGATCTCCTCGACCGTCTCGTCCGAGAGCGTCTGCCGCTGGCCTTCCAGCGTGAGCACCTGTGCCGACATGGAGCGCTCCTCCCCCTTGCGCTCGCCGGTGTCCACTGGTGAGCACCGGTCTGCGTCACTCACCCCTACAGGGTCGCGCTACGACCGGGTCGTCGCAAAGCGTGCCGGTACAGCAACCAGGCGTTGCCGTCGCGGGTGGCAGGTCAGACCGCGACGATCTGATCGTCCTGCGTCATGGTGCCCACACACGCGACGAGGACGAGCCGGCCTACCCCGGGAAGCACCTCTACAGGAGCACACCGAGGAAAATGAGCAGGATCAAGGGGAGAAGGCCGACAAGACTCCAGGTCAGTGATCATGCCGGCTTGCGCCGGCACCCTGTCCTGATGAGGATGTTGGTGCCGTCCGGTCCGACGTCGTTGCTCTGTGGTGCCTGCGAGCCCGTAGGTCAGTGTGGCGCGGAGGTCCTGA
>NZ_UBIZ01000140.1:0-17413 GCF_900465275.1 Parafrankia sp. Ea1.12
GGGGCGAGCCGGGCGACGAACAGTGCGCCGTCTCGCAGGGCCAGCTGGTCCTCGCCGCCGGGGCCGGTCAGCGCGGCGCCGAACAGGGCCAGCGTCTCGTCATCGAGATCGGCCGGAAGGTCGACGAGACCGCCCCAGCCACGGGGTCGTTCGAGGGCCAGCGTCCGGCCCAGCCCCCAGAGCATCGCCTGGGCCGGAGCGCTGACCGGGTCGGCGGGGCCGGTGCTGACGGCGCCGCGCGTGGCGCACCAGTACGGCGCGTACTGGCCGAGGTCGTCGAGTGCCTGCACGAGTGCGCAGGTCAGCGCGAGTCCGTTGGTCAGTTCCGGGTGCACGGGGTTGAACCGGCTGTCGAACGCGAGCAGCGAGAGGACGCCGCCGATATCGTTCTCGCGGCCGGAGATGTGCTTCGACAGGGCCGCGGCGACAAGACCGCGCTCCGCGTCCGTCCCGGAGAGGGGGACCTGGACCGGTGTTCCGCCGAGGCGTTCGACGACCCAGGACAGCCGGGACAGCGTGTCGTCGTCGATCCCAGCCGGCGGGGTCACCAGCAGCCACAGGCCGGTCATCGGCGCGCCGTTGGCGACGTGGTCGGCGACGGTCGCGGTGGCCTGCTCGTCGGAGAACGGCTCCCACCGCACGTGGTAGCGCCAGTGTTCCGGATCCGTTGCCCGCTCGGCGGCTCCCCGGTCCGTTGCGGTGGCGGTTGTGACGGGCGTCCCGTCCATCCAGTGGTGCGTGCGCTGGAAGGCGTAGGTCGGCAGGTCCAGGTGTTTTCCGCCGCGTACGGGCGGCAGCGCCCGCCAGGCGACGGGGATGCCTGCGGCGTCCAGCTCGGCCAGGGCGGCGAGCAGCATCTCGGGCTCGGGACGTCCGGTCCGGCAGGCCGCTACCTGCACCGTCTCCGCGCCGCCGCCTGCGGCGTTCGCCGGCAGGCAGGCCGGCACGAGCGCGGTCAGGACCGCGTCGGGACCGAGTTCGACGAACGCCGTCACGCCGTCCCGGTGCAGCCGGCGAACCCCGTCGAGGAAGCGGACCGGCTCACGCACGTGCCGCACCCAGTACTCGGCGGACGTCAGTTCCGTCACGGTGGCCGGTTCACCGGTGAGGTTGGACATGACCGGTATGGCCGGGGCGTGGTAGGTGACCTGCCCGGCCGCCGTCCGGAACGCCGTGAGCATGTCCTCCATGTGCGGGGAGTGAAAAGCATGGCTGACGGTCAGCCGTTTCGTGCGCCGCCCCCGGGCCGACCACTCAGCGGCCACCCGCTCGACGAGCTCGGCGTCGCCGGCGACGACCGTGGCGGACGGGCTGTTGACCGTGGCGATCTCGACCTTGCCGACGAGGTCGGCGATCGACGCCCGGACCTCCGCCTCGCTCGCGCCGATGGCGGCCATCGCGCCACCCGGTCGGCATTCCTGCATCAGCCGGCCGCGGGCGGCGACCAGCCGGCACGCGTCGTCGAGCGACCAGACGCCGGCGACGTGGGCGGCCGTCAGTTCGCCGATGGAGTGCCCGGCGAGGGTGTCGGGAACGAATCCCCAGGACTCCGCGAGGCGGAACAGCGCGGTCTCGAACGCGAACAGCGCGCACTGGGTGTAGGCGGTCTGGTCGAGCAGCGCCGCGTCCGGCGAGCCGGCGGGAGCGAACATGACCTCGCGCAGCGGACGCTCGAGCAGCGACGCGAACCGGCCACAGATCTCGTCCAGCACCTGCGCGAACACCGGGTAGGCCTGGTAGAGGTCACGGCCCATCCCCGGGTGCTGGCTGCCCTGCCCGGTGAACAGGACGGCGGTCCGGCCGTGGGCGATCGCCGGCCGGGCGACGCCCGCGACGAGCCCCGCCGCGGGGCGGTTCTCGGCGAGCGCGGCGAGGGCGCCGGCCAGGCGTGCGCGCCTGGTGGGTCCGGCTGGGACGACGACGACTGCCCGCGACTCGAACCGGGTGCGCCGGGCGAGGGTGAAGGCGATGTCGACCGGATCGAGGTCCGGGTCCCGGGCCAGGCGTTCGCCGAGCCGTGCCGCCTGGGCCCGCAGCGCCGCCTCGGTCCGGCCTGACAGGACGATCGGCACCGGGGCCATCGGCACTGGGTCGGCCACCGCCGGGGCCTCTTCCAGCACGGTGTGGGCGTTGGTGCCGCTCACACCGAACGCGGATACCGCCGCCCGGCGCGGCGCGGCGCCGTCGCGTTCCCAGCCACGCTCCTCGGTGAGCAGCGCGACGTCTCCGTCCGCCCAGTCCACGTGGGGCGAGGGCTCCCGTACGTGGAGGGTGCGCGGCAGCACTCCGTGCCGGATGGCCTGGACCATCTTGATGACGCCGGCCACGCCGCTGGCCGCCTGCGTGTGCCCGATGTTCGACTTCAGCGACCCGAGGTGGAGCGGCCGGCCGGCCGGGCGGTGCCGGCCGTAGGTGGCGATGACGGCCTGGGCCTCGATCGGGTCGCCGAGGGCGGTGCCGGTCCCGTGTGCCTCGAGGACGTCCACGTCGCCGGGCGCCAGACCGGCGTTTGCCAGGGTCTGGTGGATCAGTTGCTGCTGGGAGAGGCCGTTGGGTGCGGCCAGGCCGTTGCTGGCGCCGTCCTGGTTGACGGCCGTGCCGCGGATCAGTGCGAGCACCGGGTGGCCGTGGCGCCGGGCGTCGGAGAGCCGCTCCAGCAGGAGAACCCCGGCGCCGTCCGCCCACCCGGTGCCGTCGGCGTCCGCGGAGAAGGCCTTGCACCGCCCGTCGGGAGCGAGACCCTGCTTCTGACTGAATTCCAGGAGCATGCCCGGTGTCGTCATGACTGTGACGCCGCCGGCCAGCGCCAGGTCGCACTCACCCGACAACAGCGCCTGGCCCGCGAGGTGGATGGCCACCATAGAGCTGGAGCACTGGGTGTCCACGCACAGGGACGGCCCCTGGAGACCGAACGTGTAGGAGACCCTGCCGGCGATCACGCCGAGGGCGTTGCCGGTGAGCAGCTGTCCCTGGGCCTTGGCCGGAGCGCGGTGCCAGGGCGGACCGTAGTCCTGCAGCGAAACCCCGGTGAACACGCCGGTCCGGGTGCCGCGCAGGGATCCGGGATCCACGCCGGCGCGTTCCAACGCCTCCCAGGAGATCTCCAGCATCAGCCGCTGTTGGGGATCCATGGCGTTCGCCTCGCGCGGGCCTATACCGAAGAAGCCCGGGTCGAACATGCCGATGTCAGGCAGGAAGCCACCCTCGCGGGTGTAAATGGTGCCGGGATGCTCGCGATCCGGATGATAAAGCGCGTCAACGTCCCACCCCCGGTCGGTGGGAAGGCCGACGACGGCATCCCGGCCGTCACGGACCAGCTCCCACAGTGCTTCTGGGGAATCCGCGCCACCTGGTAGTCGGCAGGCCATGCCGACGATGGCAACCGGGTCGTCCTCCCGGGGCTTTCCAGCGGGCGCGACCGCCGTGACCTGTGGGTTCTCCGCGCCGCCGAGGAGACGCGAGCGCAGATAGCCGGCCAGCGCGTCCGGTGACGGGAGATCGAAGAAGAGCGTCGCCGGCAGCCGCAGGCCGGTCGCGGTCTCCAGCTCGGACTGCAACTGCCGGGCGACCTGCCGATAGATCCCGAGGCGGCGCCAGGGCGTGATCGGATCCGCGGCTATATCCGCGGGCTCTCGATCAGTCAGGGCGCCGACGAGTTCCGCTATCAGGTTCAGCAGGGCTCGAACCTGATCGGAATCCGGTTGGCCGGCGAGGCGGTCACGCAACCCGCCCACGGAACCCCTGGCACGTTCGGCGGGAAATTCGCCGGTTCTGGGAGTAGCGTGCATCCACCTCTCCTGGAGGGAGAAACGACAGGTCGCTGTACATGGGTTCAGCACGGAGAAACCGCCCGTGCCAATTTTTGCTTACTGTTACGCTCCCTCGATTCCGGTGCAACGCGTTATGCCACCTTCTTCCTATTTGCAGGGGTATCGCTTGACAGTCGCGCCGGACCCCGCCGCGGTGGGTGAATTTTGGTCGTTTTGGTCACGAGAATTTACCGTCGCGGCCTTGGCAGGCGCGATTTCGGGAGCGTCGGAAAAACTCGTTCAGCGGCCCGGAATTACCGTCGATCCGTGCCTGTCGGCGGAGTACTTCGCGCGCGGCCGACGGGCCTGACCAACCTGCCGCTGCACGACTTCACCCAGAACCAGCTCTGGTGCGCCCTCGTCGCACTCGCCCTCGACCTGACCATCTGGACCCAGACGCTCGCCCTCGCCGGGCAGCCCGCGCGGTGCTGGGAACCGAAACGGCTACGCCACCGGCTGTTCTCGCTCGCGGGCCGGCTCGCCCGCCACGCCCGCACCACCGTCCTGCACCTCGCCGCCCACCACCCCTGGATGTGATGGCGCGCCGTCTGACTCGTGCCGCTACTCCGACCTGGCGCGACCCGCCGGGAGCTCTGGCCGTCCCATACGGAACCGCCGTAGCCACCACCTCGGCGGCGAAGGCCCGCTACGCCCTCGGCCCTCACCGTGGCCGTAACCACGCCAGCCAGGGCCAGACCGTGACCCTGATGATGCGCAACGTCGCCCGGGACGAGACCCGCATGGTGCGCCACCTCGTGCGCGAGCTCGCCGACCACGCCGACGAAGCGCTGTCCTACGAGGTGCGGGTCGCGAGCGCGGAGTTCGTCCGCGCGACCGACCCCAATCTCCCCGAGGGGTCCGGGACGATGATCCTCACCGCCGAGCAGGAGACCGTCGACCGGCTCGGCCCCGACGAGCGCACCCTGATCACCGACCTGATCGGCGCGATCATCACCGACTACACACCCGTAGCCAGTACATCTCCGCTGACCGGCTCCGCAAGATGCTGCGCGACATCGTCGAAGACGCGCTCACCGCGGTGCGGATCCACCCCGGGGTGTACTTCGTGCACCACCGCCACGCCCCGCCCTCGCTGCGCGTGGGACCACGCCTGCCCGGCGGACCCCCGCACGGTCCCGTCGCCCCTCCCGCTGAGCGTGCGTTTTTGCCGCCGGGTCGGAGAGGGAGGGTCGACAGCGCGTTCGCGACCAAGGCCCAGGTTGACCTGGAATCCATCGCCCGCGACATCGCCCGCGCCCAGGCCGAGGGCCACACCCCTACCAGGTCCGCCGGCTCCACCAGCGCTACACCGCCGTCTACCAGGCCGCCGAGCAGTACCAGGCCGACCTCGACACCCACCTCACCGCCACCGACGCCATCCTCCAACTCGTCCAGGCGCAGATGGCCACCCTGATGATCAGGGTTGCTGATGCGGAGACCGACCCGGCTCAGGAACAGCCCTCTCGGGCCTGCGAGCAAGGTAACTGCGGGCCTGTGGGGCTCCAGAACTTGGGTTTCGGCCTCTGATCTGCTCTTTTACAGCTGACGTGATCGTTTGGGGGCGTCGTCAGGCGGCGTTGCGGTATTCGTTGATCATGGCGCCGAGGATGCGTGTGCGACGGACGGCGGACTCCGAGGTCGATGTGACCATCGGTGGCGGGTCGGGTGGGTGCTGGTCGAGGGAGCGGTGGGGCCGGTGGATGTTGAAATGCTTGGCGTAGCTGCTGAGGACCGACGTGAGGTGCCGTTCGGAGACGATCAATAGTC
This sequence comes from Parafrankia sp. Ea1.12, assembly GCF_900465275.1. Lineage (NCBI taxonomy): Bacteria > Bacillati > Actinomycetota > Actinomycetes > Frankiales > Frankiaceae > Parafrankia > Parafrankia sp. Ea1.12. The sequence continues at coordinate 5,577 of NZ_UBIZ01000140.1, forward strand.
TGTCGGTGCATTCCCTGCGGACGGTGCCGACCCAGCGTTCCGCGATCGCGTTCGCCTGCGGTGACTGCGGCGGTGTGCGCACCACGTCGATACCGCCCCCGGCAAACACAGCGTCGAACGAGGCCGTGAACTTCGCATCTCGGTCACGGATGAGGAACCGGAACCGGTGGGTGTGTTCCTCGAGATCCATCAGCAGGTTCCTGGCCCGCTGGGTGACCCATGCCGCGGTCGGATGCTTCGTGACCCCGAGGACATGGACACGGCGAGTGGCGTGCTCGCCGACGAAGAACACGTAGATCCGTTGGAGGAACACGGTGTCGACGGTGAAGAAATCGCAGGCCAGGATGCCGGAGGCCTGGGCGCGTAGGAATGTGCGCCAGGAGGTGTCGGACCTGCGGGGTGCGGGGTCGACCCCGGCGCGGTGCAGGATCCGCCAGACGGTGGCGACCCCGACCGGGTAGCCCAGCCCGATCAGTTCTCCCTGGATCCGGCGGTGGCCCCAGGTCGGGTTCTCCCGTGCGAGGTGCAGGACCAGATCGCGGATCTCCCGGCGGACCGCTGGCCGCCCAGGGGTCTTGCGCGGGTCTTCACATGGCCTATCGTGGCCATAATGTCGTTCAGGGTAGCGACCATAGGCGGATGGTGCTGTCGCTGCTGGTGCTTGCCAGCACGCGGCCGTTCGGGGAGAAGCGCACCGAGAGAACCCAGCCCTGGTAGCCGGTGAGTGGCGCGCTGATGGGCTCCGGGTTGGACAGGTCGGTCACGTCCCACAGTCTCACGGAGTTGTCGAACCCGCTGCTGGCGAGAGTGCTGCCATCCGGGGAGAAAGCGAGCGACCAGACGCGGTTGGTATGCCCGGTGAGCGGTCTCCCGATCGGATGGGGGTCCTCCGGAACGGCAAGGTCCCAGAGTCGGACCACGCCGTCGGTGCTCCCGGTGGCAAGGAGTCGTCCGTTGGGGGAGAAGGCGGCCACGTACGTGGTGGCGGGTGTTGGCAGGGATTGGGTCAGTCGTTTAGGGGCCCCACGGTCGGCCATGTCCCAGATCGCGATGGTCCTGCTGTAGCCGGCGGCTACCAGGAGGCGGTTGTCCGCGGAGAAAGCAACCGATGTCACGAACTCCATATCGCTGCTCAGTCGCGCGAATTGCCACGGTCTGGCGTGGTTGGTCATGTCCCACAGCCGCACCGTCGTGTCGTCGCTGCCGGATGCGAGCGTGCGGCCATCCGCGGAGAACGCCACCGACCATATCGGTCCCGAGCCGTCGGTCAGCGCACGACCAGCCGGCTGGGGAGCCCCGATGTCGGCTGTGTCCCACAGCCATATGGATCCGTCCCAGCTGCCACCGGCCAAAATACGCCCATCTGGCGAGAACGCCAGTGATGTCACCCCGTCGCGTGGGCCGGTTAGGGCAGGATCGATCCGGACGGGCGTGGCGGGGTCGGTCATGTCCCACAACCACACTCCGCCTTTCCTGCTACTGCTAGCCATTACTTTCCCGTCGGGGGAGAACGCGGTGGACAACGCCCAGCCGTTCTGATCGGCCAACGGGCGCCCGAGCGGCCGGACACCGGGTTCACGCCCGAGAATCATGGTGAGAATGAGAACGATACCTACCACGCTGGAGAACAACACCATGATGATAGCTGCGACGGAGATACTCCGGCGGTTCCACTTCCAGCCGGATCTGCGCGCGCCGTGAAACCGGCTGTGTTCATTCTGTGCGGCTGGTCTTGGTGCGGAGTCGTCCGCGGCTGCGAGTGCTGGTGGCACCAGAGAGACCGGATGGGTTGAGTACTCGGCGCCTTCAACAGGATCGGTGTTCTCATTGTCGCCGCCTGCGGTGGGAAGTTCGGTGCCGTCGCTCGTCGAGATCGACGCCGCAGTTTCCCAGAGTCTGAACAGGCGTGCGATTTCGTCCCCGTCGGCGCCGCATACTCGCGCGACGCGTTCGATGGTGCCGAACTGTACTGGCACGGACTGGCCTGTGCAGTAGCGCTGTACTGTGGATCGACCCGCGTTGACCTTTCGGCCGATCCATTCGTAACTCCGACCGCTGCGCTGCTTGAGTGCGGAGAGGAGTTCACCCAGCTCCTCGGAGGATGAGGCCGTCCTGACGGGTTTCCCTAGATCCCCATCCCGTGGTGAAGTCATGGCCAGCATGCTACCGACGGAGGGCGTCCGAGGATCTCCGCGTCCCAGTGCGCTGCGTTTCCGCAGGTCACAGCCGGTCCGATGTCCCGGGACCCCAACCCAGCTTAGCCCGGTTGTCAGATACTGGGCGGCTCTGCGACGCTACTGAAACCGCCAGCGGACGAGGCTCTCCCAGCCATCGTTGAGGCGCGGCATATCAAATGGCCCTGGGGCTTACGATCATATTTCCAGAACCGGAGAGCCTCAGATTTGGTCCCGGTGGATCGCTGTCGAAGCAGCTGATTCTCTGAGCTGACAGAAACGGTGCGTGGGAGTTAAGAAATGCAATCTGTAATGACAATCAAACTAGGCTGGAGGGCGGACTGGTGAAAGGATGGCCGCGACTCCCGTCGTCGTGCCTGCGACAGGTCTGGAAGCAGTTCGCGATCGTCGTCGGCGGAATCCTTCTGGCGCTCCTGGCGGCGGCGAATCTTCCTGGTCCATCCGCGCGGCCGGCGGGAGTTGGTGCTTCGGCGGTCACGCCGGGCGCGAGTGCAAATGCGCCGGACCAGATACCGCATCTGTTACGCCGATACGCCCAGACCGCTGTCCCTTCGCTCCCTTCAGATGCCGCCCCGATCAGAGCCACCCGAGCTCCGGTCGTTGTCCCCAACGTGGTCGGCCTGGACCTGCGGACGGCGGAGGGCGTGCTTTTCCCCTCGCTATTGCCCAGTGCCATCGATGATCCGGCCTGGCGCGGGCGGAGGACCGTCGGGTCGCGCTGGGTGGTCGTGACGCAGAAGCCGGTCGCCGGCAGCCAGGTGCCAGCGCTGACCACTATCGATCTGTACGTGGTTGAGGCTCGGGAGTCGGATTGAGTCCGCCCCGGCGGGCCTGGGGAAGAGAGCGTCCGGGAGGAATCTGCCCGGTGCAGGATCCGGAAAGGGCATACGTGTCGGGATCGACTCGGTGTCAGTGGGGAACTGGTATGTATTTTTCTGCCAAGCGCGACTTTCAGGTTACTGAAAGGAGAGCGGAGTATCTAATCGCTGGGCGGTGGTTGCGGGTCGCTACCGGGGCCGCGGCGTCGGGGGCTGCGCTTGCGACGATGGGGATCTTCTACCTGCGCGCCTCGATGCATCCGTCTGGCCTCGGCGGAGAAGCGGAGGCTCGGGCGATGGTGGAGTGCGTGTTGCTGATTGCATCGGTCACGCTGGCGACGCTGGCCGGCTACCAGGTCGCCGCGGACGGGACGCGCCGAGCGTACGCGCAGGCATGGACAGCGGGCATCCGGGAAAAGGACAGCAATGCCCGCTTTTGCGCCCGGTATTTCTTCGGCCGCGCGGTTGACCGGCTCGGCAGCGAGAACAACACGACTCGCCTCGGCGGGATCTACGCCCTGGAGCGGATCGCGATGGACTCACCGAGTGACCAGCGCGCGGTCGTCGAGGTCCTCTCCGCCTTCATCCGCACCCGCAGCACGGACCCTACGCTGCGGCCCGCCGCGTCCGGTCCGGTCGTTCCGCTGCGCCCTGCCGTGGACATCCACGCTGCGGTGGCGGTCCTGGGGCGTCTGTCCGTCCTCGACGGTGTCCCCCGCGCGGACTTGAGTGGTGCGAAGCTGACAGGTCCCGCCGCCCTGCACTGCATACAGGCCAGCTATGGCAACCTCAGCAACACCGACCTCACCGGAGCGGACCTCAGCCACGCCCATCTGGGTCGGGCGGACCTCACTGCCACCCGGCTGGGCGGCACGGATCTCACGGGCGCCTCGCTGAACGAGGCCAACCTCAGCTATACCTGGTTGGGCGGAGCGAACCTGACCCGCGCCCGGCTAGGCGGCGCGGATCTCACGGGCGCATCGCTAAGCGGAGCGAACCTGACCCGCGCCTGGCTGGACGGCGCGGATCTCACGGGCGCATCGCTAAGCGGAGCGAACCTGACCCGCGCCTGGCTGACCGAGGCGGACCTGACCGGCGCCTGGCTGGGCGGAGCGAACCTCATCACCGCGGTGGGACTGGTCCAGGATCAGATCGACGCGGCATACGGCGACGGGTGGACGCGGCTACCGCCGGAACTAACGAGACCGGCCTCGTGGACCTCGGCCGAGGCTGACGAGTACCGCCCGGCAGATCCACACCAGTTCGTCGGACAGTGGCATCCGGAGGTGCTGGCGGGGCAGGAAAACGCCCTGTCCGCCTGGGACTATCACCAGACGATCCTTCCGAAGGTCGTGATTGTGTGAGCGAGGCGCCGCACGACCTGGCCGTGCGCCAGGCTCCGGCGCCGGTACGTCCGGTGCAACGCGCCTGCCCGGGTCGGCGACCGGCGGGTCCGCCGTTCGCGCGCCGCGCTCATGCGGGCCGCGGTGACCTTGGTGGCAGAGCGGGGCACGACAGCGATCAAGGTGTCTGATCTCGCGGAGACGGCGGATGTCAGCCGCCAGCTGATGTATCTGCAGTTCGGTGATCGTGACGCCCTGTTCCTGGAGGCGGCACGTGATCTTCTGGCGCGGGAGCTTCTGCCCGACATCACCCAGGAGCCTGAGGGCGGACGCCTTCGAGTGCTGGTCACGACCCGGCACTTCGCGCGGTACCGGTCCTTCTACCGGGCGATGCTGATGGGGTCGTGTGCGTTCGGTCTGGCCAGGATCTTGCACGGTCTCGTCGCTCCGTTCGGGCAGCAACTGGTGGTTCGGATGTCCGACGGGTCACTCGCCCCGGATCTCGTCGAGGACTTTGCCGGGTTCGTTGTCGGTGGGTGGTCCGCGCTTTTCGCTTCGTGGGTGGTGGATGGGCCCGATCCCCTCGACCCGGAGGCGTTTGCGGACCGGCTGATCCGGATGCTGTCCGCCGTCGCCCTCCGTGAACGTCCACCCGAACTGATGATCACAGTTGGAGAGTTGGACTGATGCCTGCTGACATGAGCCCCCGTGGCCGAGGGATCGCACCGGGTTGGCTGAGGGCGGCGCTGCTCTGCTGCCTGCTTGCCGCCACTGCGACGGTGGCGGGCTGCTCGGACGGGGCGCCGCAGAAGCCGACGACGTCCGTGATGCCCGCGCCGCGGCCAGCAGGGCCAGCGGCCGACTTACAGGAGCTGACCGGCGGCAAAGGGGTGAACATGGGCTCGCCGGTGGTGGTCGACTTGACCGGGCCCGGCTACATCCAGAACGAATATGTAGCCTCGGGCACCGCGACGTCCTACCGGCCACAGGGTGCGCTGGCCCGCGATGGCCGCTGGGTTTTCCAGCCCGCCGATGCTGCCGCCTACCGCACCCGGGTTCTCGTCCGGCGTCCGGCGGATGCGCGGGACGTCAGCGGCACCGTGGTCATCGAATGGCTGAATGTCAGCTCCGGCGTCGACTCGGACGTCGAGTGGTACAACACCTATGAGGAGCTGATGCGGCACGGTGACGTCTGGGTGGGCGTCTCGGCCCAGCACATCGGCGTGATGGGCGGGGACGTACTCACACCGTCCGCCGCCGGCAGTACGACAACCGGCCTACGGGGCGCCGATCCGGCCCGATACGGGTCGCTCAACCAGCCCGGGGACGGCTACGCCTTCGACATCTTCACCCAGGTGGCCCGGGCGATACGCGCGGGCGGTGTGGCGATGGGCGGCTCCACGCCGAAATACCTGCTCGCCGCCGGCGAATCCCAGTCGGCGTATGCCATGGTCACTTACATCAACGGGGTGCAGCCGCTCACCCAGGCATTCGACGGCTTCCTGGTCCACAGCAGAGGCAGCGGCGCACTACCGCTCGTCGGGCCAGGCCAGTCCACCAGCCTCACCGACACCGCCGCGACCACACCGACACTCGTCCGAAGCGATACCGGCGTGCCTGTGCTCGACGTCCAGACCGAGGGTGACCTCACCGTCGTCCTGAACTCCCTGCGGGCGCGGCAGGATGACAGCAGCCGGTTCCGCCTCTGGGAGGTGGCCGGAGCCGCACACGCCGACGCCCACGCGCTCGGCCCGTTCGTGAATGCGCTCGACTGCGGGGTGCCAGTCAACAACGCCCCGACACACATCATGGTGAAGGCCGCGATCCGTGCCCTCGAGACCTGGGTCCAGGCCGGGACCCCACCGCCCACCGCGCCGCGAATCACGGTCATCTCCGGCGACAGTCCCGACGTCGCCCGCGACACCGACGGCATCGCCGAAGGCGGCATACGTACCCCGCCCGTCGATGTGCCAGTCGATATCCTGTCTGGTACTCCCGCAACGAACGCCTCAGTGCTCTGTGAACTGTTCGGCTCGACGAAACCACTGCCGGTCACGCGCATCGCCATGCTCTACCCCACGAAGGACGCCTACCTGCAGCGTTATACCGCTGCGGTCGACAAGACCATGGAGGCCGGTTTCGCGCTGACTGCCGACCGCGCCGCGCTGCTCGCCTACGCACAACCAGATCGCATCCACTGAGTGCCCGACGCAGGTCATCGCCCTCCGCCGTACAGGCAGATTCAGACACGCTTACCGGGCTGAAAGGCTGCGCATTCATGCCAATATCATACGTCTGCCGCCCTCGCCCCACCGGAGCGCGGTACGCACCAAAAAGCCAGATTGACACCCTGGTCGTCAGTGGCGACTCGTCGTATGCCGAGTCCATCAGGATGAACATCGAGAAGATCTCCGGATTTGCCGTTGGTGCGGTGACTCTCACAGGCGGCCAGTCCATACGGCTACTCACTCACAACTCGTATGATCTAGTCATACTCGACCTCGACCTGTCCGATATGGCTGGCCTTGAAGTATGTAGATCAATTCGGTCCCGTAACGCGGGGCCGGACATAATCGCTGTCACCGCCGACCGTGAACTTGCAACAGTCCGAGTAGCCGTCTCCTACGGAGTCATTCATTACCTGGTGAAGCCTTTCGATTTTGCCGACTTCCGGGCCCGCCTCCACCGGTACGCGCTATTCCGACAGCAGGTCGCGGATAATGCCACCGGCCAGATAGGACAGCACGAGATCGATTCCGCTCTGGCCATGCTGTCGCCAGACCCCACGGCGCAGCCAAAAGCCCCGAAGGGCCTGACCACGGCGACACTCGATGCCATCGTCACGTGCCTGCGCGCGGCGTCCACGCCGGTCTCGTCGGACGATGTTGCCAGAACATTAGGCATTTCCCGAGTAACCGCCCGACGTTACCTCGAACGGTTGGCCCAGGAACGGCTGGCAATCCGCCGCCAACGTTATGGACGGCCTGGACGCCCGGAGCATCTCTACTGTTGGCGGGCAGGGGATCAAGAACCTGAAACCGTTCACATGGGCCAGGGGGCCCGAAGAGATCCTGACAGTCTCCCCCCTTATCAATCTTGAAGGGTCAGGGTCTGACTATGGTGCGTCCGGAACGAGGGTGGAGCGAAGCGCGAGGAATCCGTGAACGCCGTGCCGGAGAGGGAAAATGGCATGCCCAATCTCGGCACGCGCGGAGAGGTTCCGGTAGTCTTGCCGAGAAAACAGCGAGGGTTTCTATCTATGCGTGGTGGGCTTGGCGGAGCCTCGAATCGTTAAGGTTGGTATCGCCGGGACCCCGTCCACGTCCTTGAATACCCCTTCGTGCGTTGCGCGAGTTCGGAGAAGCCGGCGTCGACAGCACGGGTGGCCGAATGCAGCGACAGACGAGGCAAGGCGCATACTCTGCTCTACAGAGTAGCGAAATGGATACTTCCGGTCGCTGCTCTTCGCCATTCCATGGAGAAGCGATGATTTTCGGTAGATTGTCGATACGATGGATAGTGTCGGTTGCAATTGTCGTTGTTGTGGCTGGCTGTACTTTGCCGGGCAGTGGGAAGCGGCGACCGGTGGCGGTTGGCTGTGACAGCCCGGGAGTCACCTCCGACCAGGTGAAACTGGGGTTGGTGTTCTCTGACTCGGGTATTGGTAGCACTGCACTTTCCTCGGCCCGGTCCGGGGTGGATGCTCGGATCAACCTGGCCAACGCTCAAGGTGGCATCCACGGTCGTAGGATTTTTTACCAGTGGCGCGATGACGCGAGTTCCTCGTCGCAGAACGCGCTGGCCACTCAGGATCTTGTGCAGGAATCCGTGTTCGGTCTCGTGGCAGCTACGGCCTCGCTCGAAGGTTCACTGGCTCGTCTCGACGCGCAGGGCATCCCCGTGGTAGGTATCGCGCTTCCGTCTTGGAACAGGTATCGTAACCTTTTTTCCCACCTCTACATGCCCTCTCCGGGAACGGTCGCCCGATATATCCAGGCCCACGGTGGGACGAGAATCGCTGTTGTTACCACTGGCACTGTAGCCTTAACCATGGAGACCATCACTCAGTACAAAAACGCCTTCAGTGCTCTCGGACTCGCCGCGACCGATCCCATCCCGTACACGAGCAGTAGTGACAGCCCGCAGCGCATAGTCCACCAGCTCGCTGCTATTCGCGCCGATGCCCTGATCGGCTTCACCGCGCCAGAGGATCTTGCTGACATCGTGCAGGCAGCTCGTGCCGCGAGCCTACGCCTGAACGTCGGTGTTTCCCTGACCGGCTATGACAAAGCCCTTCTTCCCGCGTTCGGTCAAGCGCTGGCTGGTGTGTCGATCCCCGTGTATTTTCGTCCGTTCGAGGCGGGAGGCCCAGCCATCGACCGCTACCGCGATGCAATGACACTCTACGCGCCTGAAAGTATCGAACCCGACCAGCAGTTCGCCATGCTCGCCTACATATACACCGACCTGTTCCTACGCGGACTTGACCTGGCCGGCACCTGCCCAACCCGTGAAGGGTTCATCAAAGCTCTACGGAGTGTCACTGACTATGATGCGGACGGTCTGATCTCGCCTGTCGACCTAAGTACCAACTCTACCCACCCCCTCGATTGCTTCGCGTTCGTCCGTGTCAACCCCACCGGCACCGCGTTCGATGTCGTAAATCAAAGACTCTGCTCCGACGGCTCGGAATCCCTGCCGCCGGGAAATGAATCAACGCCAACCGGCCGTAGTCGGTAAGAAGACAGAGAAGTGAGCCTTTCCCGCGTGACTTTCAGCCAGCGCGTGTGAGCGCCACGGGGTGTGGTTGGTTACGGGTGAAGCTGAGGGCCGCGGCAAGGGGCTCTGTTCCCCCCGGCTGGTGTCGTGATCAGACTGCCATGGCAAGTTCGGTGAAGGTAAGATCTTGAATGGGTGGTGCGTGCACGTGCTGCTTGTCGCCGGGCTACCCCACTCTCAGATCGCCGGGCGACTCTGGCTCGACGGCAAGACCGTGCGTCGCTTCGCCCGTGCGACCACCTCTGACGAGCCGATCAACGGTGCTCCTACGAGACGACGCGGCACCTCGGACCGCCATGCCGTCTATCTGACCGCACGGTGGAACGCCGGTGTCACCAGCACCCGCCAGCTCCACCAGGAGCTGTGCGACGGCTGCCCCGACCTCGGCTCTTCGCCCGCGAACGGGTCGCTTCCTTCTCCGACGTACTCGTCCATCGCCGCGGCGGCGCAGCGCTGGAAGCATGGGTCCAGTGGGCCGAGGCATGCGCCCTGCCCGCGCTACGCGGCTACGCCACCGGCCTGCGTTCCGGCTGGGACGCGGTCGCCGCCGGTGTCACCCACACGTGGAGCTCCGGCCAGGCCGGAGGGCAGGGGGTCATGTTGGATCAAAATGATCAAACGTCAAATGTTTGGACGAGCGAACCCAGACCTGCTCCGCACCTGTGAGCTCGCCGACCAATAAAGATCCAAACCACAATCACGGAACTTGCGCCAGAGCCCAGTTCCAGGCGTCGTCGGCGGCTAGGCCGCAGCGGGTGCCGGTCGTAGCGGATCGGACCCGTGGCGCGGGTCAATTACGAGGTGAAATATATGACTATGTCCAAAAACTTCGAGCAGGTAGACGGTGTGGGGCCGGTTGTCGGTGGGACACAGGGCAATCCGCCTTCCGTCGGTGGGTCGCTGGTGCGGTGGGTGCAATACCAGGCGCCAGTGTTCGTACGGGTGCAGTCGGACGTGGACGGTCAAGGTGGCAGGGTCACCAAGGTGATCGTGGTTGCTGACCCCGGTGACCTACACCTCGCTCGTGACGGCCATGGTCGTTTCCTGGTTTACGACAACGGCTTCGACCCGCTTCGACAGGATGACTCCCAGGCCGGCCTTAATCTCGTCCAGACGGTTTCGATCGCCGAGGACCGCCACCGCTGGCCCGATGGGCACCTCATCGCCCTCGGGAACGGCTGGGACAGCGGACCCGACCCACGTATTGACCCCGCCTACTACCCCGACCGCAACTGCCTGCCATCACCGGTTGAGCCCGCCGAGGGTGGCACAGGTCTAGCCTGGGATGGGTGGTGACCGGTGACGGAGCAGCGCTGCTGCACCGGGGCTTATGGCGGCGGCGCTGGTGAGCTCGTCTAGTGCTGGGTTCCTCAAAGGCAGTACACAAACCGCTGGCGGAGTTTGCGGGTGGGTGGTGCCGGTCGTCCCCAGATCCATGATTTGGCGCGGGTGTTGAGGTGGGTGGTGGCCAGGTCGACGGCGTGGGTGATCTCGTCGGTGTCGGCGAAGGTCTGTCCGGCGAACGCGGCCCTGCGTAGCAGCCGCCACCAGCCTTCCTGCAGGTTCAGCCAGCAGGCTTTCTTCGGGATGAACACCTGCTGGATACGCGGGTGGCGGGCCAGCCACTGGCGGACCTTCCGGCTGGTGTGGGTGCCCGGGTTGTCGGTGATCACCCGGATCGGGCCGCGGGGATTTGCTCGGGCGAGGTGGGTCAGCAACTGGATCCAGCCGTCGCTGTTGCGCGACGGGGCGCAGCAGGTGACCTCGGTGCCGTCGCGGATGCGCAGGGCGCCGAAGACCCAGGTCTTCTCGCTGCCCCGGGAGTACTCCAGGGGTGCCTTGAGGCGGTGGCCGTCGGGTGACCAGCCCGGCGCCGGCGGGAACGTGCGTGGGATCACCGGGCCGAGCTCGTCGGCGCAGATCACCGTGGTGCCGGCGGGCGGGTGGGTGTAGAGCTCGACGACCACCGCCCTTTTGGGACGAAGTCGGGGTCGGCGCTGTCGGCCCAGGAACGGGTGTGCCGCCAGCGCACCTTCTCGCGTACGAGAATGCGCCGGACCTGGCTGCGCTGGATCTGGATGCCCTCGGCCTGGGCGGCCTCGGTCAGGGTGTCCAATGTCCATTGCGCGCACCCGTCCGGGTCGGCGGCGTCCAGTTCACCGGCGGGGGTGCGTTCCAGCCGGCCCGGTGGGATGGAGCGGGCCAGCTCGATGATCTGGGAGCGTTCGGTCTCGGTGATCCGCCGGGGGCGTCCGGGTATCGGCTGGTCGGCCAGCCCGTCCAGGCCGTCGGTGTTGAACCGGTGCAGCCACTGCCGCACCGTCTTGGGGTGACAGCGCAGGGCGGCGGCGATCTGGGGGACGTGGTGGCCGGTCCAGCTGGCCGTGACGATCTGGGCGCGTAGGATCCAGTCGGCCGGAGCGTGCCGGGCACCCGCCAGCCGGCGGATCTTCTGCTCCTCGACCGGGTCCCGGGGCTCCCGCGCATACAAGAACTTCGGCATGACGTACTCCCTGTCAAAACAGGGCGATACCCGGGCTCAGCCGATCTACCCCAGCCTTTGAGGAACGTTGCACTAGTAGGACTTGATTAGGTCTGTCATTGGTTGTACTGACTGTCGTCTTCGTGTGTGTGGCGGTGGTTGGTATGGAACTGGGTGAGATGGGCCGTGTGCGGCCGGTGATCGAACGGTTCGCGGCGGA
>NZ_UBIZ01000052.1:0-776 GCF_900465275.1 Parafrankia sp. Ea1.12
CGTGCCACCGGCGGCCGCCCCGGCGAGCACATCCCCGCCCGCCCCGTGACCGTCTCGGTCCAATCCGCCGGCCGCCCCATTCCCACACCTCCGGATCGAGGTGTTGCGACGACCAGTTGAATCCGCCTTGTGCGCCTCGATCGGAGTGGAAAATTGCGTTCTGGGTGAGGGTGGTGCGGGAGGTGGCCATGGTGAACGCGTCGGTGATGAGTTCGGTGCGCAGGTGGGTGACCATCGACCAGCCGAGGACATTGCGGGAGTAGCAGTCGATAACGGTGGCGAGGTAGATCCCCCCGGGCTACCCGGCCGCTCTACCCCATCTACCACCTCATCGCCTACCGCGGGCTCCGCCGCGGCGAATCCGTCGGCATCCACTGGGACGACATCGACTTCACCCACGCCACCCTCACCATCCGCTGGCAAGTCATCCAGATCGGCTACGCCACCCAGCTCGGCCGGCCCAAATCCGACGCAGGCGACCGCGTCATCTCCCTCTACGCCAACACCCTCGCCGTCCTGAAAACCGCCCGCACCCGCCAACACGCCGCCCGCCTCGCCGCCGGCCGCGACTGGCCCGACACCGGACTCACCTTCACCCACCCCGACGGCCAGCCCATCCACCCCGAACACCTCACCAACCGCTTCCACACCCTCCTCGACGAAGCCGCCACCTCCGGCGCGGTCCACGGGCATGCCGTCGCCTGCGAGTGTTGCCAGTAGTCCCGCGCAGCGCATCGCCGTATGCGCGATCCGATCGGCGGCGACGCTGAGCGGCC
>NZ_UBIZ01000293.1:0-4092 GCF_900465275.1 Parafrankia sp. Ea1.12
CCTACCCCGCACGGTTCAGCCGCAGGCCACGGCCACCCCGCCTACCCGACACCGCGTGGATCAACCAGCCAGACCCACAGCCAGTCGACTAACAACCCACTGTCTCGCTTGACTTGACAACTACCGCTTCGGACCAGCGACGGCTGGGGTGACGAACATCCCACTGGCGGCCCCAGGCACGAACGATCCGGAAACCCTCGCGCTGCCCGCGTTTCCGGAACAACGGCTTCCGGTGGGTGCCCTGGAGGAAGTTTGCCATGGCAGTGTCGAAGTCACGGAGCGCCTGCTGCTGGACGATCAAACGCCGGTGCGTCCTCGGCGGTCTGCACGATGGCGGACTCCGCCGATGCAACAGCGCCGTCCTGCTTGCCGAGGCGCAGGGCGGCGTCACGCGTTACGCGCCTCGGGGGCTGCCGGATTGCGCGGCCCTCCGGCGAACGCCCGACCTATGTCCAACTACAGCAGTTGACACCAGTGCATACTGTTGGACCGCATCACATTCGGTATGCCGGGTACAGGCGGGTTCGTCCGGCCTTCGGTCAAGATAGGTGGTGGGCGCTGTGGTGCGACAGGGGGGAGAAGGTTCGGGTCTGTTCGACCTGATGGAGATCGGGCTGGGCATCATTGGGGTCGCCGATTATCGGGTGCGCAGGGTGAACCAGGCCACCTGCCGGATCCTCGGACGGAACGAGGATGAACTCGTTGGTGTCCGGTGGGAGACGCTGGTCCATCCAGATGACTGGGAGGCTCACCTGGCAGAAGCGCGACAGAACCAGACCGCTGGCCAGAACCACTGGCAGGGTGTCGTCCGCTTCGTGCAGCCGAGCGGGTCTGTCGTGCACGTTCTGGCGACGTCGATGATCCTGACCGACGACGTGGCCCCCGCGGAAGCCGAACGGCCCTATTTCCTCGTCCAGTTCCAGGATCTCAGCCAGCAGTTGGCGTCGCACCGCCACCTTCGGCTCGTCATGGAAAACACCCCAGTCACCCTGGCCCTGGTCGACAGGGACGGCTGCGTCCTGTTCAACGAGGGTGCGATAGGCGAAGACGCGGTCCGACGCCTGGAGATCGCGCGGCGGCGCAGCATCTTCGAGGTCTTCCGAGATCTACCTGATGCCCTGGATCTGACCCGCCGAGCGCTGGCAGGCCAGCGCGCCTGCGGCGTCTTCTCCGCCTACGGACACTGGTACGAATCACAAACGGTTCCGATCTGCGATGCGCAGGGTGTCGTGCAGTCGGTCGCCATCGTGTCCCACGACGTGACCGAGCGGGAGATCGCACTGGCCGAGCTGCGCGTCCGATCCGCTGAACAGGCACTGGTAGCGGAGATCGGGCGGTGCGCGCTGGGCAGCCCCGATCCGGCATCTCTCTGGCATCAGGCGACGACAGCGATCTCAGGCCACCTGTGTGCCGATCAGGTGACTATCAGGGCGGCCGATCCGCACTCCGGTCTACCACACGTCGTTGCCACGGCTGGTTCGGCGGCACCGTATTACCCGTCCCCCCCACCGTCAGCCGCGCCGGACGGGACGGCGCTCGCGGGCAGCCGTACCGACCCGCCCCGTGGGATCGCGGCGGACAGCACGTCCTCATCCCTGACCATCCCGATCGGCCAGCCCGACAACCCCGGCGCTCTGCTCACCATCGACCGCCGCAACCCCGATTCCTTCGCGCGGCATGAGGTGATGTTTCTCGAAATGGTGGCGACCGTGCTGGCAGCGGCCGACGAGCGCTTCCGCATCGAACGTGACGCCCAATATCAGGCCCGGCACGACGGGCTCACCGGGCTACCGAACCGAACCGCGTTCCTGGACCGCCTGCAGCGGACCCTGACCCGTGCCGGACACGACCGCCGTCGCACCGGGCTCCTGTTTATCGACCTCGACAACTTCAAGAGGGTCAACGATTCGTATGGTCACCAGACCGGCGACGACCTGCTCCGCGAGGTGGCCGCCCGGCTCCAGCGGGCCGTCCGTCCCGAGGACAGCGTCGCCCGCCTCTCCGGTGACGAGTTCGCTGTGCTCTGCGACCGCGACCCCGCGTTACCCGACGTCCAGGCCATCGCCCGGCGCATCGTCACCACCCTCGCCGCCCCACGGATCGTTCTCGCCGGCCAGCCGATCACGGTTGCCGCCAGCATCGGGATCGCACACTCCGACGGCCAGCCCATCGACGCCGACGAATTCCTGTGTACTGCCGACATGGCGATGTACGCAGCGAAGCGGCAGGGTCCAGGTCGCTTCCTTGTCTTTGACGAGTCGATGCGGACTCACATTCGCCGCCACTTCAACACAAGAACAACAGCCAGCGAACGCTGACCGCCGCCAGGCGGCAAATCGCAACATGCGGCAATCGAAAAGCGCAACAGGCCGTCGGCCGCGGAGCTCAAGCTGCCGCGTCGCCCGAGAACGGCTCACGGCGCGCCACAGCGTCGACCCTGCCTGCGGTTACCGACACGAGGCCGATCGTGGCACACCCACCACCACGCCACACGCCATCACCACGTCGCCCACCTACCAGTACGGTCTGCGGACGAAGCACCGTAGTCTGGGAGGCCTCGACTCTTGGTTGCCTCCCGGCGGCATCCTAGGCCACCCGGCCCACAGCGAGCGCGGAGAGATAACCTGAACATCACTGATGATGTTGGGAGGGCGGGGCGTGAGCGACACTCCGACGGGTCACCGTCGCTGGAAGACCCTGGTAGACAAGGTGGACACGGTCGAACTACGGACCGATGCCCCGCACTCTGCGCGCATGTACGACTACTATCTTGGCGGGAAGGATAATTTCCCGGCCGACAGGGAAGGCGCCGAACAAGCTATCGCCGTCTTCCCAACTTTGCGTGATGCCGCTCGAGAGAACCGGGCCTTCCTGGTCCGCGCGATCCGGTATCTGGCCGGTGAGGTGGGTATCCGGCAGTTCCTGGACATCGGGACAGGCATCCCGACCAGCCCGAACCTGCACGAGGTCGCCCAGGGCATTGCCCCGGACGCCCGAGTGGTCTACGCCGACAACGACCCGATCGTCCTTGCCCACGCCCGGGCGCTGCTGACCAGCACCCCCGAAGGTCGCACTGTCTACCTCGACGCCGATGTACGCAACGTTGATCAAATTCTGGCCGCCCCGGCGCTGCGCGACACTCTCGATTTGACCCGCCCTGTCGCGCTGTCTCTTCTCGCAGTCTTGCCCTTTGTCGAGGGCGACGCACCCTACACCATCGTCCGCAACTTCCTCGATGCTCTTCCCGCTGGCAGCTACCTCGTCCTCAGCCACGGCACCGCCGACCTCGATCCCAACGCTCAACGCATCGAGACCAGCTACCGTGAGCGGGGCCTGGAGTGCCAGTTCCGTAGCCGCGCGGAGGTGGAGCGACTGTTCGACGGACTGACGCTCGTCGATCCAGGAGTGCAGGTCATCCACCGGTGGCGCCCTGACGGCACCGCAGATCACCTCTCCGATGCCGAGATCTGCGGCTACTGCGGGGTAGGACGCAAGTAGCCCACAGGGGCTCTGTTGCTCCCGGTAGCGGGACCCCGTGGCGACGGCCGGGCAGATCAGGCGGTGAGTCGAAGTGCGCTGGCCCCTCCGTGTCAGCCTCGGGTGAGACACCCGATGGGTGCGGGTTGGCTACAGAGGGCGTGCTCGGAGATCCTCGTGTTCGTGGAGTCAGAGTCCCCGGAGCACCCTGGCGGGTCGTCGTCTCGGCGTGATCCCGCTCCTCGTCCGTCGCGGCGGGTGTTCAACGCGGCGTACAAGCTGCGGATCGTCGCCGAGTACGAGAGCCGCTCCGCATGGAGAGAAAGGCGCGATCCTGCGGCGGGAGGGTCTGTTCTCCTCGCATCTGGTGGAGTGGACCCGGGCCCGCGACGCGGGAGCCTTGGGAGGAAGGCCCCGACCCTGTGGGGTGTCAGAACTGGGCCATCGGCGCTGACCTGGGGTTTTAGAGCGTGTCTTGTGTGGCGGCTCTGCGGGTACATATCTGATCATGGATGTGATGGAGAGCAGCCTCGCTCTGCGGCTGGTCCCGGACGATCTGTGGGAGCTGGTGGAACCGCTGCTGCCCCGGTTCGAGACCCGCCACCAGGGTGGTGG
>NZ_UBIZ01000154.1:0-11249 GCF_900465275.1 Parafrankia sp. Ea1.12
GCCCCAGCCCCAGCCGCCTCCGCGGCCGATGATGATGAAGCCGTGACGGGTGACGTCCCGGAACGAGCCTCGAGCCTGGATGGCAGGCGCCTCGTAGGTAGCCTTCATGACCTGTTCCTCCGTCCGAGTTCACGTTTGGACAGTCCGAGCGCACCTCCGCGGCTCGTGACGAAGACGGGCCGGCCGACCCAGCGGGACGACGGGCGCGCCCGTCCGAATTCCATCGTGCACGGGACGGGTTCAGCGACGGTTCACTCTCGGTTCGTCACCGTCGCCACGGTCGGCGCCCGGCCGGGTCGCCCGGGCACCGGCGGCGGGTCAGCCCTCGAGGTAGGCGAGGACGGCGAGCACCCGCCGGTTGTCGTCTTCGGACGGCATCAGCCCCAGCTTGGTGAAGATGCTGTTGGTGTGCTTGCCGACGGCCTTCTCGGTGATCACCATCGCGGCACCGATCGCCGCGTTGGACCGGCCCTGCGCCATGTGCGAGAGCACCTCGCGCTCGCGCGGGCTGAGGCGGTCCAGCGGCAGGCGACGGCGGCGGCTGTCGAGCAGGCGGGCGACCACCGTGGGGTCGAGGGCCGTCCCGCCGGCGGCGACCCGCCGGACGGCGTCGACGAACTGGCCCACGTCGGAGACCCGGTCCTTCAGGAGGTAGCCGATGCCGCCCCGGCCGTCGGCGAGCAGCTCACGGGCGTAGAGCTGCTCGACGTACTGCGAGAGCACGAGCACCGGCAGCCCGGGGATGCGCTCCCGCGCCTCGAGCGCGGCGCGCAGGCCCTCGTCGGTGTGGCTCGGCGGCAGCCGGACGTCGACGACGGCGACGTCCGGGCGCAGCGTGACGAGCTCGCGCACCAGCTGCGGGGCGTTGTCGACCGCGGCGACGATCTCGAAGCCGTGCGCCTCGAGCAGCCGGATGAGCCCGTCCCGCAGCAGGGCGAGATCCTCGGCGAGCACGACCCGCAGCGGCCGCGCGGGGTCGGCGGGTTCCTCCGGCACGGACGGCACCTCCTCAGTTTCGCTCGGTCCTCAGGTCCTCAGGTCCTCTGGGTCCTCAGGTCTCCGCGCCCGGCAGGACCGGGCACGGCAGGGTGATCGTGATCCTCGTCGGTCCCCCGGACGGGCTGTGCACCGACATCCGGCCGTCGAACGCCTCGAGCCGGCGCACCACCCCGCGCAGGCCCTGGCCGAGCGCGGGATCCGCCCCGCCGAGCCCGTCGTCCGTGACGACCACGCTCAGCATCCTGCCGTCGTGCGCGAACCGCACCGCGCCGTGCGCGGCCCGGCTGTGCTTGACGACGTTGGCCAGGCATTCCGCGGTCGCGAAGTAGACGGCCGACTCGACCGCCGCCGGCAGCCCGGACGGGACGTCGCCGTCGACGCGGACCGGCAGGGACAGGTCGAGCGCGAGCGCGCGGATGCCCCCGGCGAGCCCCCGGTCGGCGAGCACCGAGGGGTGGATGCTGTGCATGACGGCCCGCAGGTCGTCGAGCGCGCCGACCGCGGACAGCCGGGCGTCGCTGAGCAGCTTCGCCGCCGCCGCCGGGTCGCTGTGCAGCAGGGCCTCGGCCATGCCGAGGTTCATCGCCAGCGAGACGATCCGCGCCTGGGCGCCGTCGTGCAGGTCCCGCTCGATCCGCTTGAGCTCGGCGGCCTGCCCGTCGAGCGCGCCGCGGCGGGTGCGGGTGAGCGCGTCGACACGCTCGGTGAGCTCACGCTCCCGCTCGGCGGGCATCAGCGCGACGATCCAGGTGTGGATGGCGAGCCCGATCGTGAGCGCGAGAATCGTCCATACCGGCCAGAAGTAGCCGCCGCCGGACAGCGCCCACACCACCACGTCGACCGGGATGGCCAGGGCAGCCACCGCCCGGGTGGCGGCGAGCCACCGGCGCCGCCCCGGCGGTATCCGCCGGACCCACCCGACGAGGATCGCGGCCCAGAACACGGTGCCGATGCCGAACCACACCCAGCGCGGCCAGAAGTAACCACCGCCGACGGCCGCCCAGATCAGCAGCACGACGGCCCCGGCCGCCAGCCCGATCACGACCGGTGGCGCCACCGGTCCCGGCACCCTGGCCGAGGCCATGGTCGAGACCTTCCCGGAACTCATGTGCTCCAGCCTCGCCGAACCGGACGGCGAACCGGGCCGGTGGGGCGGCGGCAGGCCGGATTATCGAACCGATGCCATCGGAAGGAACGCGCCGATCGCCTCGGACCGCTCATCGTGATCGGACCGCTCGTCGTGAGGAGCACACCGTGAGGAGCACATCATGAGGAACTCCATCACCGTCGCCCGGATGGTCCGTCATGTCGAGGCACGTCGGCTGCGCGGGCAGGACGACGCGGGGCGGCGGCGGCCGCGGGTGGTGGTCGTGGGCAGCGGGTACGCCGGGCTCGGGGTACTGCGCCATCTGGAGGCCCGGCTGCCGGCCGGCGCCGCCGAGCTCGTGCTCGTCTCCCCCACGGACCATCTGCTGTACACCTCGCTGCTGCCCCAGGTCGCCGCCGGCGACATCGAGCCGCGGCACCTGGCGGTGTCCGTCCGCGGTGCGCTGCGGCGGACGGTGCCGCATCTGGGCCATGCCACCGCGGTCGACGCCACGCGCCGTGAGATCACGGTCGTCGGCATGACCGGCGAGCCGTCCACGCTCGCCTGGGACAGGCTGGTGCTCGCGCCCGGCGCACTCACCCGGACATTCGACATCCCAGGACTGGCCGAGCACGGGCTCGGAATGAAGAACCTGGCCGAGGCGGTCTACCTGCGCGACCACGTCCTGCGCCAGCTCGAGTACGCCGACGCCAGCGACTCGGACGCCGAGCGGCGGGCGCGGTGCACGTTCGTCGTGGTCGGCGCCGGATACACCGGAACCGAGCTCGCCGCGCAGATGCGGCGGTTCACCGTCGAGGCGCTGGGGCAGTTCCCGCGGCTCGACGCCGCGCAGATCCGGTGGCTGCTGCTCGACCTCGCGCCCAGGGTGCTGCCCGAGCTCGACGAGCGGCTCGGCGCCGGCGCGGCGAAGGTCCTGCGCGAGCGCGGTGTGGAGGTGCGGCTGGAGACGTCCGTGACCGAGGTGCGCGCGGACGCGGTCACGCTCACCGACGGCGCCGTGATCCCGTCCCACACGCTGGTCTGGTGCGCGGGTGTGACGCCGAATCCGCTGATGAGCCGGCTCGGGACGGAGACGGTCAAGGGGCGGCTGGTCGTCGACGAGAACTTCCAGGTCCCCGGTCTGGACGGCGTGTTCGCGCTCGGTGACGCGGCGGCCGTCCCGGACGTGACGAAGGGCGGCGCTCCCGCCGGGCAGACCGCGCAGCACGCGGTACGGCAGGGCGGGGCGGCGGGGCGGAATGTCGCGGCGTCCCTCGGCTACGGCCGGATGCGCCCGTACCGCCACCGCGACCTGGGCTTCGTCGTCGACCTGGGCGGGGCGGACGCGGTCGCGAACCCGCTGGGCCTGCCGCTGTCCGGGCCGCTGGCGGCGGCGGTGACCCGCGGGTACCACCTGCTGGCGCTCAGCGCCGCGGCCAACCGCGCCTATGTGGGCGCGGACTGGCTGCTCGGCGCCGTGGCCCGGCCGCGGGTCGTGCAGCTCGGGTTCCTCCCCCCGCCGAACGCCACGATCGCGCAGGTCGAGCAGACGGAGCTCTACGGCGCGCCCTGAGCTCAGGGCGCGCGCCGTGGGCTCAGGGCTGTCGGTTATCCCCGCATTTGTGGGTACTCCCCGCTTCGCGGGGAACATCGCCGCTGTGAACATCATCCGCGCGCAGGCGGCCCGGCTCCCGTTGGCCGCCGCGATCCTGGTGCTGATCCTGGTTGGTAGTGGCTTCCTGATAGACGGGGGCCCGGCGGGGATCCGCGACGAGGACACCTCCGCGGTGGGGTGGCTGGCGGGCCACCGCACATCCTGGCTGGTGCGCGCGACCGAAGCCGCCACCTGGCTCGCCGACACCTGGACCGTGATCGCGGCGACCGCGGTGCTGGCCGCCGTCGCCGCCTGGCGGACCAGGGCCTGGTGGCTGCCCGGTGGGATCATCCTGCTGACCGCCGGCGAGACCGCCATCTACGAGATCTCCAACACCCTGGTGGCGCGCCCGCGGCCCGCGGTGGCACGGCTGGACCCCGGTGACCCGATGGCCAGCTACCCCTCCGGCCACGTCGCCGCCTCGGTCTGCCTCTACGGCGGCCTCGCCCTCCTTCTGCTCCACGTCGCCCGCCGTCACCCCCGTCACAGCCACGGCCGGGGCCACGGCGTGGCACGAGCCGGGGCGGCGGTGGCGGTCGCCGCCGCGGTCGCGGTGCCGCTGATCGTGGCCTTCTGCCGCACGTACCGGGGCATGCACCATCCCAGCGACGTCCTGGCTGGCGCGTTTCTCGGCGCCTGCTGGCTGGCGGCCGTGAACCGCACCGTCCTGGCCCGGGGGTTCGCCGTGGATGACCGGGAACGGCGGTCCGCCGGCCTGCGCCCGGTCGGCGCCGAACCGCGTCCGGCACACCCAATGTGACCGCGCCGGGATGCCGGCCGGGTCGGCGGGCCGGGCCCACACTGATCCGGGCCCCGCCGGGCCACGGATGGAGGGGGACGGGTGAGGGACGCCGACGCCGACACCCACGGAACCGGCCCCGGCCGGGCCGATTCCGCGCGGCGCGACGCCCACGGAACGGTCGTGCCGGTGGTGCCCCGCATCGACCTGTGTGGCGTCGGCAAGCACTACGGCGGCGGCGAGGCCGGGGTGACCGCACTCGAGGACGTCGACCTGCGGGTCGAGGGCAGCGCGTTCGTGGTCGTCCTCGGGCCGTCCGGGTGCGGCAAGACGACCCTGCTGAACCTGGTGGGGGCGCTGGACATCCCGACCGCTGGGACCGTCCGACTCGGCGGGGCCGATCTCACCCGGTCCTCGCAGCGGGAGCGGCGGGAGATCCGGCGGCACACGGTCAGTTTCGTGTTCCAGTCGTTCAACCTGTTCCCGGCGCTCACCGCCCGGGAGAACGTGCGGTTCGGGGCCGACGTCGCGGGCCGGCCGCGGGCCCGGGAGGTCACCGAGGAGGTCCTCGACGGCGTCGGGCTGGCGCCCCGCGGCGACCACTTCCCCCACCAGCTCTCCGGCGGGGAGCAGCAGCGGGTGGCGATCGCCCGCGCGCTCGCCACCGGCAACCCGATCCTGCTCGCGGACGAGCCGACCGGCGAGCTCGACTTCCACACCGGGGTCCAGATCCTCGTCCTGCTGGAGGCGCAGACGGCCGCCGGCCGCACCGTCGTGGTCGTCACCCACAACCGGGAGATCGCCCGCATCGCGGACCGCGTGGTCGAGCTGTCCAGCGGACGGATCGTCACCGACGGCCCGCCGCCCGGCGGCCGCGTGCCCGTCGGCGACCTGCGATGGTGAGCGGCCGATGGTGAACGGCGGCGGACGGCGCGGCGCGGTGCTCGGGGAGACACCCGGCGGTGACGGCCACGCCGCGACACCCGGCAACGGGAACAGCGGCCGTGGCGCGGCGCCCGGCAGCGGCCGGCGCGGCGCGGCATCCGGGGACGACGGCGGGCCGGTCCGGGGCGGCGCGGGGTCGGCGGGGCTGTGGCTGCGGTGGTCGTGGCGCGACCTGCGGGCGCGGCTGCTGCTGGTGGTGGCGCTCGCCGCCGTCATCGGCGAGGGAACCGGCCTGTACGCCGGCCTGACCAGCACGTCGCGGTGGCGCTACGAGTCCTACGACGCCAGCTTCGCCGGGCTGAACGTGCACGACCTGCGGATCAGCGTGGACGCGGGCGCCACGGTGCCGCGGGGGCGGCTGCGCGACGTCGTCGCGGCCCTGCCCGACCCGGCCGCCGTGGATGCGAGCGCCGAGCGCCTGATGTTCCCCACCGAGATCGAGGCGAGCCGACCAGGGCACAAGGAGGTGCTCGTCCGCGGCGAGGTCGTCGGCGTCGACCTGACCGCGCGCCCGCTCGTGGACGGGATCTCGGTCGCCGCCGGCCGCGCGCTCACCACGGCCGACCGGGGACGGCCCGTCGGCGTCCTGGACCACGGGTTCGCCCAGGCCAACGACCTGCCGGCGACGGGCACGGTACGGATCAGCGGGGACCGCGAGATCGGATACGTCGGCGAGGGGCAGTCCCCGGAGTACTTCGTGCTGCCCGGCGAGCAGCCCGGACTGATCACCCAGGCCGGCTTCGGCGTGCTCTACACCTCGCTGGAGACCGCGCAGAACCTCGCCGGCGAACCGGGAGCGGTCAACGACCTGGTCCTCACCGCGCGGCCCGGGACCGACGTCGCGGCCCTCCAGCGGCAGCTCACCGCGGCCGTCGCCGAGCGGCTCCCCGGGGTGAGCACCACGATCACCAACCGTGACGACATCGCGTCCCGGCAGATCATGTACGACTCGATCGAGAGCAACCAGGCGCTGTGGAACGCGCTCGCGCTGCTCGTCCTGGTCGGTGCCATGTTCGCTGCGTTCAACCTGGTGGGACGGGTGGTGGACGCGCAGCGCCGGGAGATCGGCATCGGCATGGCGCTCGGGGTGCCGTCCCGGATGCTGGCGTTGCGCCCGTTGCTGCTGGGGCTGCAGATCGGGATCCTCGGGGTCCTCGCGGGGCTGGCCACGGGGATGATCATCACTGCCGCGATGGGCGCGATGCTGCGCGACGTGTGGCCGCTGCCGGACTGGCGCACCGGCTTCCAGGTCGGGGTGTTCGCCCGCGCCGCGGCGGTCGGCCTGCTGCTGCCGCTGGTCGCGGCGGTCCACCCGGTGTGGCGGGCGGTGCGGGTCGAGCCGGTGCGGGCGATCCACGCGTCGGCCATCTCCGGCTCCACCCGCGCCCGCGCCCGCGGCCGCCCGCGGCGGCGGCGGCGCGGGTTCCCGCTGCCCGGGGGGAGCCTGGCCCGGATGCCGGCGCGCAACCTGGCACGCGCCCCGCGGCGGATGCTGCTCACCGCCCTGGGAATCGCCGCGGCGATCACGGCACAGGTCGTGTTCACCGGCCAGCTCGACACCTTCACCCGGACGACCGACGCCGCCGAGACCGAGCTGACGTCCACCAGCCCCGACCGGCTGCGGGTGACGCTGCCGTCGGTGCAGCCCGTCACCTCGCCCACCGTCACCGCGGTCACCGACTCACCGGCGGTCCGCGGCTCCGACGCCACGCTCGCCCTGCCCACCAGGCTGCTGGGCCCGCCCGGTTCGGCACCGCACGAACCGATCGACACCCTGACCTACATCCTGGACGTCGACAACCGCATCTGGTCACCCTCGATCACCGAGGGCAGTGCGACGGGCGGCCTGCTGCTCGCCGCCAAGGCCGCCCACGACCTGGGCGTGGGCGTCGGCGGGACGGTCCTGCTACGCCATCCGCGCCGGGCCGGCGACGGCTACCAGACGGTCGACACCCCGCTGCGCGTCGCCGGCATCCACAGCTTCCCGGTCCGCTCGGTGGCCTTCCTCGACGCCGCCGACGCCGGCTCGTTCGGCCTCGCCGGCCTGACGAACGTGCTGACCGTCCTGCCCGCGCCCGGCTACGACCAGCTCGACGCGATGCGCACGCTCGCGGCCGTCCCCGGGGTCGGCTCCGTCGTCCCGGCGACGGGGAGCATCGAGGAGATCCGTGCGCTGCTACGCACGTTCGTCGGCATCCTGCGGATTGCCGAGATCGCGGTGCTCCTGCTCGCCCTGCTGATCGCCTACAACGCGATGAGCATCGCGATGGACGAGCGTCGCCGGGAGCAGGCGACGATGCTCGCCTTCGGGCTGGCCCCGCGCCGGGTGCTGGCGCTCGCCGTCGCCGAGAGCGCGCTGATCGGCCTGCTCGGCACGGTGATCGGCCTGGTAGCCGGCTACTGGACGCTGCGCTGGACCGTCGAGGTCCTGCTCGCCGACACCCTGCCCGACCTGGGCATCCGGGCCGTGCTGTCGGTTCCCACCCTGCTGACCACACTGCTGCTGGGAGTCTTCGCGGTCGCCGTCGCCCCGCTGCTGTCCGCCCGGCGGGTACGCCGGATGGACGTCCCGTCCACCCTGCGAGTGATCGAGTAGGACGCCACTCGGCCCCCACTCCCCGGACAGCGCCCCGCGGCCCGCCGCGGAATGAGCGGAATGATCACCGGCTCCCGGCCGTCGGAACCGCCCGGTGAGTTTGAGTATTCGCGCTCAGGCCGTCCCGGGGGCTGATGGGAAGACTGGCTCTCATGCCTACCTCGCCGCCGCCGCGGACGCCGACCTCCACTCTCACGCGAGCCCTCCACGGTGGGGCCGCCATCCTTCTGATCGCGGCCGTGCCGGTCGCGGTCGTGGGACTGCTGGGACAGGACGACTACCGGGGCGTCCCGCGGTCGGAACTCGACTGCGCCGTCCGGCCGCTGGACATCCCGGCCGGGTGGATGACGACCATCGGCGTTATCGCTCTGCTCCTGGCGGCAGCCGCCGCGGCGCTCCTGCTGCACGGGGGCCGCCGCGGCGCCACCGACCGGCGCCGGTGGCAGGTGGTGTGTCCGCTCGTCGGAGTCGGCGTGATCCTCGGCTTCGGGTACCATGTCGCGACCGCCGGAGTGATCGGCGCCAACATCGGGTTCGGACTCGTCGTCTTCTTCGGCGTGCCTCTGGTGGTCGTGCTGCTGGTGCTCGCGGCGGCCCGGGAATGGGCGCTGCACGCCGGGGCCGGGCGCCGCGCCCCCTGAAGCGCCGGCCCGCGTCCTCGAACCCGATCAGGCGGGAAGCGTTCGATTCCAGAGAAGACCAAAAACGGTTCAGTCGGGAGGTGCGCCGCCTGGCAGTGTGATCTCGCAGATGAGACCGTCCGAGTCCAGTTTCAGGCGCTGGGTCGCGGTGATCGGGTGGCCGGCTATCCGGGCACCTCAGTGCCCCAGACCGGAGACCGGGAACAGCTCGGTGATTCCTTGCAGGAGTCGATGACGCCCGCTTGAAGATATGTCAGCTGATGACGGGGCCACCGGCGAAGAAGTTCACGCGCTAACTTCCGAAGGCCAAAACGGCGGACTACGGCACCGTTCTGCTGCTCATGGGATGATGGGTTCAGATCAGGCAACCCCGGCGAGCACCAGGCGCACGACCATGTCGGCGTCGTCCGCCGTCGGCGGTGCCTGCCTGCTGAGGACGCGATAAAGCAGGGAGCCGATCAGCACGCCGGCGATCGTCGGGACCGGCACCTGCGACCCGAGCTGACCCGCCGCGCGGGCACTCTCCAGGCGGTCGCGCAGGAGCTGCTCGTGGGGTCCGGTGAAGCGCTCGTAGAGGACATCGGCGACGGCGCGGTCCTCGGCCGTGGCCGCCGTGAGGGCGAGGATGAGGCTCGTGCCCACACCGGAGGCCAGATGCGTGGTCCAGGCCCGCAGCCAGGCGCGCAGATCGGTCTCGATGTCTCCCGTGTCGGGCAGGGGGACGAACGGTGGCGCCAGCCCGCCCTCGAGCACCGCATCGGCGACGACGGCGCCCTTCGACCCCCACCAGCGATAGATCGTCTGCTTTCCGACGCCGGCCTGGGCGGCGACGGCGTCGATCGTCAACCGTTCGTAACCGCGTTCGAGCAGCAGGCCGCGGGCCGCGTCGAGGATCGCCCGCCGCGAGCTCTCACTGCGCCGGCGCCCGCCCGTCATCCACGTGAGTCTAGGAGCGCGACCCGGTCGGGACTGCGAGCGTATAGTCCCTGATCCGAGACCGATCGTCTCGGAATTAGACGTTGGGAGCTTGAGGCATGCCGAACGAGGTACTGGTGGTCATCGGCACGGGCGGCATGGGTGTCGCCGTAACCCGCCGGGTCGGTACGGGCAAGACGGTACTGCTGGCCGACTACAACGAGACGGCGCTGAACGCCGTCACCGAGAACCTCCGCGACGAGGGCCAGCAGGTGACGGCCCAGGTCGTGGACGTGTCGTCCCGGGAGTCCGTGTACGCGCTCGCGCGGGCCGCCGCGGCCCTCGGCCCGGTGCGGCACGTGGTCCACACCGCGGGGCTGTCCCCCACGCAGGCGCCGGTCGACGCGATCCTGAAGGTCGACCTGCTCGGTACCGCGCTGGTGCTCGACGCGTTCGCCGAGGTCGTCACCGTGGGCGGCGCCGGCGTGGTCATCTCGAGCATGTCCGGCTACCTCGCTCCCCCGCCAGCCCGCGAGATCGAGGCTCAGCTGGCCAACACCGCCACCGAGGAGCTGCTGAACCTGCCGTTCACGGCGGTAGACGCGTTCCCGAGCGCGGGTTACGCCTACTCCTTCGCCAAGCGGGCCAACCAGCTGCGGGTGCGTTCGGCCAGCAACGCGTGGGGCGCACGAGGCGCCCGGGTCAACTCGATCAGTCCTGGCGTCATCTCGACGAAGATGGGACAGCAGGAGCTCGCGAGCGAGTCCGGCGCTGGTATGCGCGCCATGGTGGCGGCGTCCGGCACCGGCCGGCTCGGCTCGGCGGACGACATCGCCGCCGCCGTTGACTTCCTCCTGTCGGACAACGCTTCGTTCATCACCGGAATCGACCTGCTCGTCGACGGAGGCGCGGTCGCCGCCGTCTCGACGGGCCGGGTCGACCTGTTCGCCGCGAGGAGCTGAGAGGTCACCCATCCCGGTCACCACGCTCGACCCGAACGCCATGCGCATCGTCGTCGACCTGTCGAAGGGGGCGACGACTTACGAGTTCCCCCGCCTTGGACGTGACGACCGGGCAGTGGGTACCCCTGCCCGGCCCCGCCGTACTGAGGTCGGCCCTCTGCCCGACCTCAGTGGTGGCCCTGCGCGAACCGGCCGCCGCGGTTGCGGTGGCGCTCCCGTCCTGCGCCGGCGTACCGACACAGGTGTTGGACGAGACCGCTGGCACATGGACCCCGCTGCCGTCCTGGGGTACCGGTCTGGCCGGCGTGGCCGGGACAGGCGAGGATCTTCTCGTGCTCTGGAACCCCGCCGGACGGTCGACTCCCGGCGCGACGGCGAGTCTGCGGGTGCTCTCGCCGTCCTGACGGCAAACCGGCGGTCCTCCGGGGCGTCGTCGGGCGCACCCTCAGCGACGGCCGGACCGGACTGCCGCCGCGTCGCCGTGACGCCGCAGCCGTCGGGCGAGCCGTACGCCGGACTTCGCCCATTGTTCCCGCTCGATCGCAAGCACCAGCACATCATGGGCGTGCTGGTACCGGCCCGGCACCGTGGGCAGAACCCCTAGCAACCAGAACATCACCATGTGTGCCTCCGAATCGAGGTCTCGACATGAAACTTCTCGAGCGGCACCGGACGCCCCACCGCCCACCACCCGCCACCCCAGCTCTACCC
>NZ_UBIZ01000047.1:0-280 GCF_900465275.1 Parafrankia sp. Ea1.12
GCGGTTCGGGACCGACCCGGATTCCACCGACCCTGTGGGGTGCCAGAAGTCGGCTTGGGCCCGTGAGCTGGGGTGATGCGACGGTGCGGCGGCCGGCATGATGGTCAGCCATGTTCGTACGCCTGCTCTATCTGATCCTCGTTCGGGTCTGTAGCTGGCTGGTTCTCCTCGGCCGCTCGTCGGCGTCGAAGAACATCGAGTTGCTGGTGTTGCGGCATGAGGTCGCGGTGCTGCGTCGTACCCAGCCCAAGCCCCGGTGGGACTGGGCGGACCCGTAATG
>NZ_UBIZ01000654.1:0-10188 GCF_900465275.1 Parafrankia sp. Ea1.12
AGCCAGCCCCCTCGCCCAAGCCAGCCCCCTCGCACAGCCCGGGCCCGGCGCGGGGCCGGCGTCCGGGTCATGGCAGCGCCCGGTCCCCGGCGAACGCCCGGACGGCGTCGGCGAGCAGCGTGACCTCCGCCGCCCACAGCCGGGCGAGATCGCGCGATCCGGGCAGACCGGCGTCCGCGGCCGTCCCGACGCTCACGGTGTCACCGAGGCCGCTGAGGTGGCAGGCGAGCCGCTCGCCCGGGAACAGGGTCGGGACGGGCACGGCCGTCGTGATCGGCCGTCCGGCCGCGGCCAGTGGGCCCGGCGCCCCGGCCTGGTTGGACACCGACAGCACCGACGAACGTCCGCTCAGCCCGGCGCCGAACAGGCGGGGCCGGGCCCGCGCGGGCAGCAGCTCGAAGAGCAGGCGCTCGCCCAGGCCGAGCGTGCCGCCCTGCTTGAGACGATCCGTCCGGTCACGTACCGCGAACAGGCGGCCGAGGGGAGCGGCTCGGCGCACGGCAGGACGACGCGGGCACCCGCCACGAAGTTCGCGAGCATCGCGCGCTCCCCCGGCTGGCGGGTGCTGACGGCCATCGCGACCGCCATCCCACCGGCCCGGCCGGACAGCGCACCCCCCGCCCTGACCATGCCGCCAGCGCCGGCCGCGCCACCCACACCGGCCGCACCGCCCGCGCCGTCCGCGCCGTCCGCGCCGGTCCACCGTCGCAGGGCGCCGGCGAGCGCCGCCAGGAAGGCGTCGTTGACGGTGCCGCCCACCGCGGCGCCGATCGAGCGCAGCAGCGACAGGGACGTCGTCTCCCAGCTGTGTGTGGTCCGCCCCGCCCACGGAGCCGCGAGGACCGCCGACCCGGCGGCGGGGGTGAGCCACCGCAGGGAGCGCGCGGCGGCGGCTCCGACCTCCCGGGCCCGGGCGCGACCGGGTTCGCGCCGCTGCGGCGGGACGAACGCCATCGGGTCGGTACCGATGCCGAACAGGGCCGAGAGGACGAGGTTCTTCGCCGTGCCGTCCTGCTGGATGTGGCTGGCCCGGTAGAACAGGGCGAACTCGGTGTCGTCGGCGGAGCGCAGCAGCCACAGCTGCCACGGTGGCCCCGACAGCGGCACCACCGCGCCGCCGAGCCGTTCCACGAAGTCGCGCAGCGCCGTCCCGGCGAACCCCGGTGCCGCCGCGGCCCCGTCCACGGACGGGGGTGCGGGCGCGGCCGACGACACCGGGTGCTCGCGGACGAGGCAGTCCAGGTCGACCTCGGGATCGGCGCGCCAGCCGTATCTCGCGCGGCGCCCCGGCAGGCAGACGAGCCGCTCGGTCAACAGCGGGAACCGGCGCAGGCGCTCGGCGACAAAAGCGCGCAGCTCGTCGATTCCAGGAGCCGGTCCGGTACCGAGAAGCAGGCAGTTCACGTTTATCGGCACGTCGGCGTGCAGGAGCTGGTATTCGAGCAGGGCGGTGTCGAACGCGTTGAGGAAGCGGATGCGGTCCATCGACTGCGGGCTCGCTCTCTGCTCCGATTTCAAGCCACGGATTCGACGCGGTGGCAACCGGGGCAGGGGCCGGAGAAAATCCGCTGAGCCGGCGCGCCAGGAAGACGACGAAGGCGTTGGAACTGGCACCGGCGCATCGCCTCGAAAGGCGAGCGGAGAAGAATTCGCGGACGGGTTCGGCGACCGGGCGGCGGCGTGCCACCGTTGGACACCGTAACCCGGCCGGCTGGTCCGGGCTGGCCCGCCGCCCCTTTCGGTGGCACCCACCCCGGAATTCGACCGCCGGGCGGAATCGTCACCGCGGCGCGGCGCGCGCGCCGGTGACCAGGACGGTCAGGGCTGGCCGAAGGCACCGACCGCGAGCTGGTGCACAGCCGGATCCCGACACGTCTCGACACCGGCCGGCAGTGCCGCGAGCAGGCTCCCACGGTCGTCGGGCGGGTACACCCGCAGATTCGCGCCCCGCACCGCCTGACCTGGTTCCTCGCAGCCCGGAAGCAGCCCGGCCTGCGTGATCGCCAGCGTCGCGCCGGTGCTGCCGCCCGGTGGCAGCGTCACCGGGGTGCCCGCCGGCCCCGTGCGGTCAGCCGCCGCCCCGACCTGGCCACCGGTGGCGTTTACCACCGACACACCGGGGTAGCCGACGACCGAGCAGGTGCCGGGACCGGTGTTCCTGAGCACGATCCGCCCGTAGACGTGACCCGCCGCGCCCTGGACGTCCTCGAGGGACGCGGCGAGGCCGGTGGACACGCAGGCCGGCCCGGCACCGCCGGCACCCGTGACCGGGATCCCGGCGGACGGGCCGGTCGAGCCCGTCACGGCGGTCGGCCGCGCGGTGGACGCGGCTGGCGGCTGGCTGGTCCCGGAGACGACCGGCGGGCCCGGCGGAGCCGACACGGCCTGGTCCGCCGGTCCGTCCGACCCACCGCAGCCGGTGACCGACGCCGCGAGCGACAGTGACGCCACGATGAGCATGCCTCGGCCTGTGCGCATACCGGCCTGCCTACCCCGCGCCCGGCCGCCGCAGACCACGGCCCCGTCGGGGTGTCAGGTTGCGGCCTCGGCCAGGTCACGAACGCCCAGCTCGGTGAGCAGCCGGGCGCGCAGGGCGGCGAAGGCGGGATGGGCCCGGGGCCGGGGAGTCGGCAGGCCCACGGGGACGTCGAGGGAGAGCCGGCCGTCGGTCAGGACGAGGACCCGGTCGGCCAGCAGGATCGCCTCGTCCACGTCGTGGGTGACGAAGAGGACGGCGGGGCGGTGCCGGCGGCACAGCTCCTGGAGCAGGGCGTGCATCCGGATGCGGGTGAGCGCGTCGAGCGCGCCGAACGGCTCGTCGAGCATGACCAGATCCGGTTCGCGGACGAGGGCACGGGCCAGCGCGACCCGCTGGGCCTCGCCGCCGGAGAGGGTGACCGGCCACGAGCGCTCGCGCCCGGCGAGCCCGACCTCCGCCAGCGCGGCGCGCCCGCGCCGGTCGACGTCCGCGCCGGGCAGGCCGAGGACGACGTTGCCCAGCGCCCGCGTCCACGGCAGCAGCCGCGGCTCCTGGAAGACCACCGCGCGCCGGCGGGCGGCGAGCACCTCGCCGCTGACCTCGTCGTCGAACCCGCCGAGGATCCGCAGCAGGGTGCTCTTGCCCGACCCGCTGCGCCCCAGCAGGGCCACGAACTCGCCGGGCGCGACGGTCAGGTCGAGACCGTCCAGCACGACGTGGTCGCCGAACACCCGGGTCAGCCCGCGGACCCGGATCGCCGCGGCCGCCTCGTCGGCGCCGGTCAGGTCCCGGAGAATCCGCGTCGCCATGACAGCAGGCTCCTTTCGAGCAGGCGGACGAAGCCGTCGCAGAGCAGACCGAGGAGTCCGTAGATCACCAGGCAGAGCACCATGATGTCGGTCCGGTTCCAGGCCTGGGCGCTGTTGAGCAGGTAGCCGATGCCGGAGTCGGTGTTGACCTGCTCGGCGAACACCAACAGCAGCCAGGCGACGCCGAGGGACCAGCGCAGCCCCACCAGGAAGCCCGGGAGGGCACCGGGAATGATCACCCGCCGGACGAGACCGGCCCGGCCGAGCCCGAAGGCCCGGCCCGCCTCGACGAGCTTGATGTCCACGCTCCGGATCCCGGCGAAGGTGTTCATGTAGATCGGGAAGACCACGCCGGCGGTGATGAGGAAGATCTTCGCCTCCTCGCCGATGCCGATCCACACGATGATCAGCGGGAGCAGTGCGATCACCGGAATGGTGCGCAGGAAGTTCATCGCCGAGTCGACGACGTCCTCCCCGAACCGGAAGAAGCCGGCGATCACGGCGAGCGCCAGGCCGATCGCCACCCCGAGCGCGCATCCCCAGCCGACCCGGTAGAGGGACACGCCGAGGTTGTCGGCCAGCTCGCCCGAGCCCCGCAGCTCCCGGGCGGCGTCGAGCACCGCGCCGGGCGAGGCGAACGCGCGGTCGCTGACCAGGTCGAATCCGGTGACCGCGAACCACCCGAGCAGCAGCAGCGCCGGACCGGCCAGTCGACGCGCCCACGACGGGACGGCCCGTGCGCGCCGCGCGCGGTTCCGCTTGCCGGTCGGATCCTCGAGCAGGGGAGCCACGGGCCCGTCAGGTCCGGCGCCAGCGGGCTCGCCGGACGCCACAGGCACGCCGGATGCCACAGGCACGCCGGACGTCACGGGCACGTTGACAAGGCCGGGCGCGGGAGCGGCTTCACCGATGACCTCGGTCATGTCGTCCTCCCTTCGACTTGCCGTGGGCGGAGAGTGCTCATGTCGGCAGGCTCGCGGCGGTGAACGCCGCGGTCAGCTCGGTGGTGAACGCCTTGTCGACCTCGTCGTCGACGTTCAGCGACGGGGGCAGCTCCCCGACGTCGGCGAGCAGCTTCGCCTGGGTCCGCTGGCTGTCGACGAACGCCGCCGTGACCGGGGTGTACCTGCTCTCCGGCAGGCTCTCGAAGTACTTCCGCGCGGCGACCGGATCCTGTTTGAGCGTCTCCACGTAGTACTTCTGGATCCACTCGTCCGGGTTCTGCTTGGGCCACGCCGAGGCCCGGGAGAGGCGGAGCACGAAGTCCCGCACCGCCTCGCGGCGGGCCGGGTCCGCCAGCGCGTCCTTCGCCGCGAGCAGCACCGAGTACTGCGGCAGCGGCTTGGTCTCCACCTCGTAGGACCCGGCGCTCTGCGCGGTGACCGCCGCGCCGAACTGGCGGACGTACACCACGGCGTCCACGGCTCCGGAGGAGAAGGTGGCGGGCAGGCTCGCCGCCGGGACGTTGACCGGGGTGACGTCGTCCTGGGTGAGCCCGACCGAGTCGAGCTGGTTGAGGAGATAGCCGTGCAGGGAGGTCCCCCGGGTGAACGCGACCCGCTTCCCCTTCAGGTCGGCGAGGCTGTGGATGCCGGAGCCGGCGGAGGCGAAGATGGTCTGGCTGTTCACCCTGTTCTCCGCCACGGCCACGGCGACCACTCCGGCGTCCGCGGCGTTCGCGAACAGGACCGGCGTGTCGCCCATGAAACCGACGTCGAGCCGGCCCGCGCTGAACGCGGCGTTCATGTGTGGCCCGTCGGCGAAGTTGTTCCAGTTCAGCTTGTAGGGGGTGTCACGGCCCGCGCCCGACAGCGTGATCGGGAGCTCCAGGAACTTGCTCTGGTCGCCGATCCGCAGCGTGCCGGCCTTTCCGCCGGACGCGGGGGCGGCCGGGTCCGAGTCGCCGCCGCCGCACGCGGCGAGGCCGACCGTCAGCAGGGCGGCCAGGCCGGCGGACGCGAGCGCCAGCCGCCGCCCACGGGTCCGTCGATGGTGCATGGGTCTCTCCAGGTGGCAGGAGCCGCCGGCGCCGACTGGGTCGGCGCCGGCGGTCAGGGGTTCAGGACGCCGCGGGCGACGGTCAGGAGCCGAGGAACGGCTGGCCGGCGACCAGCTCCGACTCCGCCCCGTCGACACCGACCGGGACGTCGCCCTCGAGGGTCACCCGGTAGAGAACCCGGTCGAAGTCGAGATGACCGAGGTCGGACGGCCCGAGGTGCGCCGTGGCGCGGTTGTCCCAGAAGGCGATGTCACCCGGGTTCCACTTGAACCGCACCGTGAACTCCGGCCGGGCGATCTGCTCGTAGAACAACTCGAGGACACGGTGGCTCTGCCGGGCGGACAGGCCGATGATCTCGTTGTCACGCGCGGTGAAGCTGGGGCTGACGAACAGGGCCCGCTCGCCGGTCTCCGGGTGCACCCGGACCACCGGGTGGATGGCGACCAGCGGGTTCGAGGCGATCCGCTTCCCGTACTCGCCACCGTCGAAGATCGGCAGGCTGAAGCTGTGCCGCGCGCGCAGGCTGTCGGCCAGCGTCCGCAGCGGCTCGGGCAGGGCCTGGTAGGCCGCGACCAGGTTCGTCCAGGCGGTGTCACCGCCGTAGGGCGGGACGACGTCGGCGCGCAGAATCGACCCGGCGGGCGGGTTGACCAGCGCCGTCACGTCGGTGTGCCACCCGTTGTCATAGGTGACCTTCCGGTTGCCGAAGAGCTGCGCGTAGCGCCGGCTGTCGATCGGCAGGATCTCGGGGAACCCCTCCGGGGGCGCGGTCTCGTGCGGGTGGGCGGGAGTGAGCTTGCCGAAGCGCCGCCCGAACGCCACCTGCTGGGCGTGGTCCAGGTTCTGGTCGCGGAAGAACACCACCTTCCAGGTCAGCAGCGCGGACCGGATCTCGGCGATGGTCGCGTCGTCGAGTTCCTCCCGCAGGTCGACGCCGTGGATCTCGGCGCCGGTGTATCCGGACAACGGCCGGACGTCGATCAGTGTCTGGACCTGACTGGTCATCGTCACATTTCCCTTCGGATCGCGAATGCGTACGGGTACCGGGAGAAGGACCGCCCGAAAAGGCGGTCGAGAACATGCCGGCACCGGTTTCGGGAATCATCCCGAATACGCGCGCCAACCATCCTCCCGGCAACCAGCGCGGGCAGAGATTGACAATGGAGCGCGGTTACGGGTCACCGGTGCGGCGCGACACTCCCCCGGCCAGCATTAATCCACCGGGGATGGTGGAAATTCAGCGCTGGACGAGGACGGAACAGTGGGAGCCACGCCGGAAGAAGCCGCCGGAGCGGCGCCCACCCGGAGCCGTACATCGATCCACGGAGACCGGGAGAACATTCCCCCGAGTTCCCACGGGGCGCTGCCCGGCGGCGTCCTTCACAATTCCATCGTTGCTCGGTTAATTCGCCAGGTCAATGATTTCCGATCGGATGGAAATATTACGGAGCCGCTACCGGGGGTCGTGACCACTCGGCCGCCCTGGCGGCCTGCCGGTCGCGGCGGGTGTGCACCGTGCGCGGGCTGCGGTGCACCGAGTCGAGTACGGTCGCCGCCGCGGCGACGGCGAGCACGTCCGTCCCGAAGCTGCTGGGGCGCACGACCCGCTCCGGGTCCCCGCACGCGCGCGAGAGCCGGGCGATCTCCTCGTACAGGTCCGGGAGCAGGTGCGGCAGGTAGATCGCGGACATCTCGGTCAGGACGAGGAGTTCCGGGTCCAGCATGTCGAGCAGCGTCGCGGCGATCCTGGCGACCCCCCGCAACCGTTGGCGCAGCAGTCCCACCACGAGGTCGTCGCCGGCACGGGCCGCCCCCAGCAGGAGCTCGGCCTCCGGTCGCGGTATGGCTCCGAGCTCGACGGCCTTCACGAGCAGCGCGCGGTCCGACAGCGCGGTCTGGGCGCAGCCCCGGCCGCCGCAGGAGCACGGCAGGTCGGCCCCGGGCAGGTTCAGGTGCGCCACCCCGCCCGCCGCCGAGCGAAGGCCGTGATGCACGACTCCGCCGGTGGCGATGGCCGCGTCCACCACATGGCCCACGAACAGGTGCACCAGGCTTGCCCGGGCCCGCGGCTCACCGAAGAGGATCTCCGCCTGAGCCAGCGCACGGGCATGGCCGTCCACGCTCACCGGGAGGCCGGTGCGGGCGGCCAGCAGCGGGCCCAACGGCAGGTCCCGCCAGCCCAGCGGCTCGTGTTCGACCACGACGCCGGTCCGTGCGTCGACGTGGCCGCCCGTGACCACGCCGAGTCCGAGGACCCGGCGGTGGCCGGCGTGCCGGCGCAGGAATCCGGGCAGGTGCCGAACGATGGTCGAGAGCGTGTCGTCGGCCTCGCCCCGGTGCGGCAGCTCCTCGCGGGCGACCACCCGGCCCCGCAGGTCGACGATTCCGAAGGTGAGCATGGGGACGGCGATGTGCACGCCGCAGGCGAGGTGGGTGTCGGTGTCGACGTCGAGCGGCACGCTCGGCCGCCCCGCCCGCGGCGCGCCGGCAGCGACCGGCAGCTCCCGCAGCAGCCCGAGCGAGATGAGGTCGGCGGTCTGCCGTGAGACCGCGGCCGGGCTGAGACCCGTTGCGGTGCCGATGAACCCCCTCGCGACGGGCCCGTGATCGAGGACGGCGCGCAGCACGGCCGCCGCCGATCCGGCGCCTTTCGAGGTGTCCCTGCGATCGTTTCCGGGCCCGGCGAGGCCGGTCGGCGAGATGGTGGGCGGGTTCGCGCTCCGGATGGGCACGGAGATCCTCCTCACGCGCGTGTCGACCCACCGGGTCGACGACCGTCGAAGGCCTGCACGGTGGGGCGCCTCCCGCACCGGCGGCGGGAGTACGCGGATGTCTGGCGGTGTGTGCGCGGCACGGTTCGGCTCAGCGGGAGACGCGGCCAGTAACCGGGGGCGGCAGACGCCACGGGAGCACTACCCGCGTGGCGCGACCCGCGGCCTACGGCCCGCGGCGTTCCGGGCAGTGGCGGGCGGTCAGCCGACCGGCAGACAGAGCGCGCTGGCGACGCGGCGGAGGTCAACATGAGCACGACGAACAAGGCGCGGGTGCTCAGCCATGGTCAGAACGTAGGTATTGGAGGCACCATTTGTCAACTAGTTCGGTATACATAGTGTCCATACGTCCGTCGCCGAGCCGGTCGCGGGCACACGTCGCCGGGCTCGCCGGGTGGTCAGCGCCCGCCGCGGTGCGGACGCCGTCCCACCGGGGCCAGGGCCGGAGGGACCACCCCGATCCGCTGCCGGTAGGCCGACGGGCGCTCGCCGCAGTACTGGGCGAAGGCCCGGGCGAAGGCGCTCGGGCTCTCGAAGCCGACGGCGGTCGACACCTCGAGCACCGACCGGGTGGGGTCGGCGAGCAGCGCCATCGCCCGCAGCAGCCGGGCCTGCACCAGGTAGTGCCGCCACGAGAGGCCGAGGGCGGTGCGGAACAGGCGGCGCAGGGTCCGTTCCGAGACGCCGACCGCCCGGCCGACCTCGGCCACGGAGACCGCGTCGAGGTGGCGCTGGGTATAGGAGATGGCCGCGGCGACGACCGGATCGGTCGAGGTCGGCAGGCTCAGCGGAGCCTCGTGACCGAGCGCCTCGACGACGAGGTGGCCGAGCGTGCGAAAGAAGCCGTCGGACACCGGATCACCGCTCGGGCGGGTGATCGGCCAGCGCCGAGCGTAGATCATCATCTCCCGGACGAGCGGCGGCGCGGCGAGGATCCGGGCGCGGTCCCCCGGCCGGTCGATCAGCCGGGGGTCGAACAGCACGGCGATCGAGCGGACCGCCGAGTTGATCGTGACCCGGTGCTCGAGACCGGCCGGGATCCACGCTGCCTGCCGCGGCGGCAGGAGGTAGTGGGTGCCGGCGGTCTCGACCTCGACCATCCCGGAAATGGCGTACTCGATCTGGTGCAGATCGTGGGAATGCCAGCCGGTGACGAGCCGGTCACCTTCGTAGTGGTGGCTGCCGCCGAGAACCCGCGCCCCACGCCGCATGTCGACCATGCCGATTGCGCCGGCCGTGCCGGCCACATCAGCTGTGCCGGCCACATCAGCTGTGCCGGCCATCCGTGCCAGGCCGACGCCGACGGGTTCAAAAGCTCCGCCGGACGAATATACGGAGGCGGTCACGTTACGAAAGAATAGTTGAGATTCCCGACACTCGCGGCGTAATGGCGCGACACCGTTGTTCAGACCAGTCGGAAGGCTATGCTCGGCGGGTGCACAGCGCCATGCCGCCGAATGGTCAAGGAAACACCGGACGGACACCGCGCTCCGCACCAGCCGCGCCACACGGCCGCGCCCCGGGCGCGGCGGTGACGGCATGACCTCGCCCCGCCGCCTCGGCGCGGAGGACTCGAGCACCCGCACGACCCTGCTCGACGCGACGGCCCAGATCATCCTCGAGGAGGGGTACGCCGCGGTCAGCTCGCGGCGGGTGGCGGCGAAGGCCGGCATCAAGCCCGCCCTCGTGCACTACTACTTCCGCACCATGGACGACCTGTTCCTCGCCGTCTTCCGGCGCGGCGCGGAGGCCAACCTGGAGCGCCAGCGGCGCGCACTGGCCTCGCCGCGGCCCCTGCGGGCGCTGTGGGACGTCGACCTGGACTCGCGCGGCACGACCCTCATGGTCGAGTTCATGGCGCTCGCGAACCACCGGAAGGCCATCCGGTCGGAGATCGCCGCCTACGCCGAGCGGTTCCGGGAGGCGGAGCTCGCCACCCTGTCGCGAGTGCTGACCGCCGCCGGAGTCGATCCGGCCACGATCCCGCCGGTGGTCGTGACGTGCCTGATGGCGAGCGTCTCCCGGGTTCTGGTGATGGAGGGCGCGCTGGGCATGACCATGGGCCACCGCGAGACGATCGACCTGGTCGAGCGATACCTGACCGAGATCGAGGCCCGCACCCCGCCCGAC
>NZ_UBIZ01000148.1:0-26755 GCF_900465275.1 Parafrankia sp. Ea1.12
CCGCCCCGCCCCACGCCCAGCCCACAAGCCGCAAAGAAATCACCACCTAAGCCCACACTCCAACCAAACAACCCTCAGGGGTTAACCGAACACCTGAAGCAACCAAACCCCGACCCAGAACCCGCCTCACCCCAGCCAGCACCCGTCACGGTTGGTCGGCAGGGCCGGCCCCGGACAGAGCCTGGGACAGGCCGACTCCAGATGTGCGGTCGGCCCCGGGCGGCTGCCGCTGACCAGCTCAATCCGGCATCCCGGTCAGATTCGGAACCCAAGGTCAGGTTCAGCACTCAGCCGACCGCCGCGCCCAGGTCACTCGGACGCGTCGTCACCTGGAGGTTGGTGGTTCGAACGTGGCGAGCATTCGTTCCATTGCCAGGTCGACGCCCTCCCGGTCGCCGGTGGCGAGCAGGTCCAGGAGCAGGCCGCGAGTAGTTGCGAGTGCGAGGCGGGCCTGCGTGCGTGCCGCGGCCGGCGGCAGGCCGTCACGCACCAGGAACTCGGTCATCGGGCCGAGCCAGTCCTCGACGACTCCGTCCAGCAGCGGTTGGGCGTAGGCGCGACCCTGCAGCGCCTGGCCGTAGATCTCGAAGAAGAGGCGCTCGAACGGAGCCAGTTCGGGCTGGCTCAGCCGTCGCCACATCTGGCGGCCGAGCTCGACCGCGGAGGCTGCCGGTTCGCGCTGCATCTCGGCGAACGCGGCTCGTTGCTGTTCCTCCATCGCGCGCACCACCTCGACGAGGAGGCCGTCCCGTGAACCGAAATGGTAAATGATCATGCGATGGCTGGTGCCGAGAGCGGTCGCCAGTTGGCGCAGACTCAGGTCGCCGATCCCGTGCTCCGCCAGGTGCGCGATGACGTCTTCCAGCAGGGCTTCCCGCGCACGCCGCCCCGCGCTGGTGCGCGGACTGTCCGGCAGCTGACCTTGCGACGCCATGTACCAGATGGTACATGTACCACTTGGTACAAGTCGCGGCGCCACCCGGCGCCGGTCGAGAAACCGATCACCCCACAGGAGGCACCCGATGTACTACGAGACCTCGGTGACCATCGACGCCACGTCCGACGAGGTCTGGGCGGTGATGCGGGACGTCGAACGCTGGCCCACCTGGACTCCGACGATGACCACCGTGGACATGGCGGCACGGCCCGCGGCGGTCGGGAGCTCGGGGGCTGACGGCGAACTGCGCGACGGCAGCGTCGTGCGGATTCGGCAGCCCCGGCTGCCCGCGGCCGAGTGGACCGTGACCGACCTGACCCCGGGCTCGGGCTTCTCCTGGATCTCCAGGGCCACCGGCATGACCACGGTCGCCGACCACCGCATCACGCCCGCCGCGGAGGACGGCAAGGTCACGGTGCGGCTGAGCCTGCGGCAGTCCGGGCCGCTGGCGCCGGTGGTGGCGCTTTTCATGGCGCGCCTGGTCCGCCGCTACGTCGACACCGAGGCCCAGTGCCTGCGACAGCACTGCGAGCAGCGGTCCCGCGCCGGCCGGAGCGGCAGCTGAAACGCCGAACCTCACCTGCACGGCCACCGGAATTCAGCCGTCATCCGCGCGAGGCCGCCGGCCCTGGGTGCCTCGCAGCGCGATTCGTGGACTGGCGGGGCGGACCGAGTTACGGACCCAGCCTGCCTCGATCTGATCAGATCAGATCAGATCGAGGCCCCGTAAGCGAAATTCAACCCAGAATTTCGGCATGAGCCCGCGAAACACGGGCACGAATCGATCACATTCCGGATCATCGCCGCCGGAAAACGATCCCGCCGATTCCGCGGACGGCTCTCCTCAGGACCACCCACCGCGAGGGTAGGCCCGGGAGCCCAGGCCGGGCCGCCGGTCCGAGGCCAGAACGCGACGAAGTAGTCAGCCGAGCATTTCTTCTCAGCTATCTCGGGCTCCACGGTCGAGATCTCGGGTCAACCCCCGCTTCCACCGCATCCCGATGACACGCGAAATCGATCCGAAGGCGAGCGGTCGTCAGCGGACCTCAACCCCGCAGGGCGCACGCAGAGTCGCCACGTCAACCCATTGACGCAGGCCAGGACCTTGATCGCGGCATCGGCCCGCCCATTGGACCGCACCGGGACGCGGCCGGGTACCCGTTCGGCCATGTTCGACACCGGGCCGTCGGCGTGAGCGCGGAGACGCCAGGGCGGCCGCCTTTCACCCCGACCGGCCGCCTTGGGCACCTACCCGAATTTGCCTACCCGAATGGGCCAATGAAGCCGAATACCGAGCCCGGCGGCCCACCGACCGACCGCCTCCACACACCTGGACCACACCAGGATCTGACCACGTCAGGCATCCAACCGACTACGCTCCGCCATCTGCCGCCAAGACGAACAAACAGAGTATTTCGGACATTTAGCTGCGGAGCTGAATCGAAAATGCCTGCGGCGCAGCCAACGTCGAAGATCGTCCATGCTGGCCGAGTCGAGGATCCCGATCATCGGCCAGCCGTAGCCGACCACAGATCCGGACTCGCGTAACAAGGTCATCCGCACAGTACGCGATTAACACGGAGGAGCACTCGAACTCTCCCTCGCCCCAGACCCTCCCGGGTTGTGGTGAACCTGGCGTTGGTAGTTTTCTGCGCAAGTCGAGACTGACCGGCAAACGCTGATCCACACCCTGCGCCGGACCGCCGTACTCCCGATAAGGGCGGTTCGACGGGCGCCGTCGGTGAGTGTCATGGCGACTCGTCACAGTCAAGGGAGAAGGATTAATGCGTATCACCAGAATGCGGGCCGTCACGGCCGGCGTTCTCGGCGCGGCCATGACGGCGGCGGCCGTACCGGCCTGGGCCGTTCCCATGCCGACTGCGACCGCGAGCCCGTCCGCCGACATCGCCGAGGGCATCCTCGGCTCGCCGGATCCCACCGCTCCCGCGGGAAGCGGGATAACCGTCAACCTCGATCCGAGCGCCTCGCCGAGTGCCGCACCCGGGGCCACCCCGGGCGTTGGTCCGAGCCCGTCCCCGGGCACCGGCCCGGGCGTCATCATCAGCAGCCCTTCGGCGACACCGACCGGTACCGGCGACGCGACGCTGGACCAGTTCCTGTCCCTGCTCCCGTTCCGGCTCCCCTTCGACCGGGAAATCAACGGCATCGATGACTTCGAGACCAATCCGCTGCGGCTCAGCTACACCTGCACCGGCGCAGGTCCCGCCTGGCGGGTGAGCAACCAGTCGGACGTCGCGTTCGGCTTCGGCTGGTTTGACACCAGCCAGGGCTCCGGCATCTCCACTCTCGGCCCGCGGCAGTCTCTGGAGCTGCCGTCCCACGCCATGGCCGTGATCGCTTCGCCGTGGAACGAGACGACCGGGAACCTCCTGGTGACCGTTCCGGCCGTCGGCGTCTCCACATGCGCCGGGACTCCCGCGCCCGCGGTGATTCCGGGCGGCGGAGTGGGCGCGACGCCGACAGTCGGTGCCGGTGTTGGCGCTGGTGCTGGCGGCGGGACCGGCGGCGGCGGCGTACCCGGTGGTGGGACCGGCACGGGCGGCGGCACCGGCGGTGGGACCGGCACCGGCACCGGCGGCAGCGGCGTACCCGGTGGTGGGACCGACACGGGCGGCGGCACCGGCGGTGGTACCGGCACCGGCACCGGCGGCGGCGGTGCACCCGCCGGCGGCGGCGGGACCGGCGGCGGAGGCGGTGGGACCGACACGGGCGGCGGCACCGGCGGTGGTACCGGCACCGGCACCGGCGGCGGCGGGACCGGCGGCGGAGGCGGTGGGACCGGCACGGGCGGCGGCACCGGCGGTGGTACCGGCACCGGCACCGGCACCGGCGGCGGTGGCACCGGCGGTGGCGGTAGCGGTAGCGGCGCACCCGCAGGCGGCGGAGGTAGCGGTGGTGGCACACCCGCCGGCGGCGGAAGCGGAGGCGGAGGCGGCACACCCGCCGGCGGCGGCGGCGGCAGTGGCGGCGGCGGCACACCCGCCGGCGGCGGAAGCGGCGGTGGAGGCGGTGGCGGTGGCGGTGGCGGCACACCCTCCGGTGGCGGTGGCGGTGGCGGGCTGCCTATTGCCGCGCCTGCCGCACCGACCGCGGTATCCGCCGTGCCGTACTACGCCGGTTGATCACCGGCGTAAGCCGGGACGCAGTCAGCGGCCGACTGTCGGGATAGCGGCACCGACGCCGCCACCCGGCATGCCTCCCACAGATCATCGAGGGAATGTCGCGGGGGATCCGAAGCAGAGCCCGCAAAGAGCACGGAGCGGCCGAGGTGGGAGGCTTCCAAGATCGGGAAGCCTTCCACCTCGGCTGGCCCGCGGCCGCTGGCGCTCCCTCGTCGCGAGGTCCGGTCGGGCCTATGTCCGTCGGTAGAGTTGCTGGTAGCGGGCGGCAGCGTTCGGGTTCCGGTAGACGCAGCCGGGCCCGAGAGGTCGGTACAGGTTGGAACCGACGTTCCCTGGACCACAGTCGCCGAAGTAGAACTCGTACACCAGCCCCTTCCCCGCATGTTCCAGGAACCAGTCGTACATCCACTGGACGAAGTTGGCGCTGTCGCCTCCTCCGTTCGATCCAGCGCCACTCACGACCCCCACTCGCCGATACCGAACGCCTTGTTGTACGCCGTGGCGAAGTTGTACCAACAGGTCAGTCCGCCAACCGCTGTGGCCTGGGCGTCGAATTCCGCCTTCGTGCGTGACACCGACCAGGCATCGTAGGAGTCCAGACCGACGGTGTCGACCCAGGCGTCGCCCGGATACATGTCGATCGTGTTGTGGCTCGGCGGGTTCTGCGAGTAGTTGGCGTTGAGGCTCCACGACTTTTCGGGATCGGGTTCGGCCGTGGGCCTGATGGCGTCCACCACGTGGCGCCAGCAGTTGATGAAGTCTGTCGGGTTTGTGGCGGACCACGGGAACCAGTTGCCGTTCGCCTCCCGGGAAAGCCGGATGATCGAGTTCTGGCGGCCGAACGCGTTCAGCGTGTTACGAAGTTCCGCCAGTACGAAACATATGCGCCGGTGACGCAGGTCGCATTACTCGCACCGATGTTCTCCGGGAACGGTGAAGCCCCGATTATCAGCCGGCCCGGCCAGGTGGCGAACCTCTGCAGGAGATCGGAACTGACGGCCGCACCGCGAGCGCGGCTCGGCGCGGGTGGCCCGGTCCAGCGGCCCGCGCGAGTGACCAGTCCGGCGGCCCCGCGGTCGTGGGTCGGGTCGGCATCCGCGCCGGTTTCGCACCAGCCGCCGCAGAGCCGCCCCAAGATCATGATTGCCGGTCCGGGGTTGTGACCGACCCGGGGCGGCGCCACGCGCACGAAGCGGGCATTGCGCACACGAAGCGGGCATTGCGCAAATGAAGGGACCACGCCTCGGGGAACGGCCGTTCGGCCCGCTCGGGCTCGCTCGAGGCATCGACGTGGCCGGCGGCGGGGAACAGCCGACCCGGGCGCCCGCGGGCAGGATGGTCCCTGACCTGTCAGCCATCCCGGCTGGTTCGGCAGCCGTCGACGCCGAGGACAACCGCGACCTCACCAGCAATTACCGAGCCACTGACCAAGCCATCACCAGGGACTTTCGAGACATTACTCGGCGAATTCCTGGAACCTCTCCGCCACTACAGCCAGGTTTTCTCCTGGAAAAGATCCGGCAGGAGATCAGATCGCGAGACGGAGTGCGCAATATTTTGTGGCACGCACGTGGTCTGATGATGTGTCGCAGACGGTCGGCCGATGCCG
This sequence comes from Parafrankia sp. Ea1.12, assembly GCF_900465275.1. Classification (NCBI taxonomy): domain Bacteria; kingdom Bacillati; phylum Actinomycetota; class Actinomycetes; order Frankiales; family Frankiaceae; genus Parafrankia; species Parafrankia sp. Ea1.12. The sequence continues at coordinate 5,690 of NZ_UBIZ01000148.1, forward strand.
CAGAATGAAATTCTCGGACGCCGATGCCGGTCTCGACACACCCGATTACCGCACCAGGGGTTCACGCTCGGGCAACGTCGTGGACCACCGAACTCCCGGTGCCAGACAAATGGAGTGAAACCTGTGATGGTAAGTGACCGTCAACCAGTCGCGCGCCTCGCGGTGGTGGCCGCCGCTTCCTCGGGGCCGGTCAACCTGAGCAACCCGACGTCAGCGGACGCCTCGGCCACCGCGGCGCGACCACCGTGGCAGGCCCGCCCGGCCGCGACCGCCGTCACCGGGCCACCGGGCGCCCCGGGCCTCCTGGTGTGTGGGAACGCCAGTGGCCTGCTGGCCGGCCTCTGGCAGAGCGGCCGGGACCGGGTCGACGGCTTCCTGTGGCAGGCCGACACGGTTCGCAGCCTCCCCGGGAGCAGCCGTCCGATCGCCATGAGCTCTCTGGGCGTCGTGGTCGGCGAGATGATTGGCAGGCAGGGCCCGCAGGCATTCCGCTGGAGCTACGGCATCCACTCCGCGCTTCCCTACCTGGGCGGCACGGACATCCCGGGAGGGCATTTCAGTATCGCCGTGAGCGTCAACGGCCTGGGCCTGGTCGCGGGCAGCAGCAGCACCGACAGCGGCGATCGGCATGCCTGTCTGTGGCGGGAACACATCAGCGAGGACCTCGGCACCCTTGGCGGCCCGGAGAGCTCCGCCGCCGCCGTCAACGACCTCGGCCTGGTGGTCGGTACGAGTCAGACGCGCAGCGGGGCCGACCACGCGTTCGTGTGGTCCGACCGCCGTATGCATGACCTCGGCACCCTCGGTGGCACCTGGAGCAGTGCGTCCGGCGTGAACAACGCCGGGCTGGTCATCGGGAGCAGCGGCACGGCGGACGACCGGACCCACGCGTTCTGCTGGCAGAACGGAACAATGACAGATCTCGGGACACTCGTTGGAGATGAGCACAGCGAAGCCGTCGCGGTGAACAATGCCGGCCAGGTGCTCGTGCGCAGCTACGGCGGGGGAGTTCGGGCATTCCTCTGGTCCGGCGGCGACCTCACCGAGATCCACGGTTTCGGCGAGGGTTGGGTCGACCCGGCCGGGCTCAACGACTCCGGCGTGGTCTGCGGAACGGTCGAGCTCCCGGCCGGGGACGGGCATGCGTTCCGCTGGCGGCACGGAGTGGTCACCGATCTCGGCACCCTCGGCGGGAGGCAGAGCTCGGCCAGTCACGTGACGGCCGGTGGAGTCGTTCTCGGTGAGGCGGTGAGCGTCTCGAGCCCCGTCCCCCACGCCGCCTTCTGGACACCGTAGTGGTGCCTGAGAGCGGCGGTGCGCCGCATGCCACGGCGAGCGGCCAGCGTGGCGACGCCGGCACCGACTACAGACCAGCAGAACGGCCCCGGCGCTCCGACGCCGTCCGCAACCAGGAGCGCCTGCTGACCGCGGCGCGGGCGGTCTTCGCCGAACTCGGCACGAACGCACCGTTGAACACGATCGCGCGACGCGCCGGGGTCGGCCCGGCGACGCTCTACCGGAACTTCGCCAACCGCGAGGACCTGATCGAAGCCGTGTACCGCGAGGATGTCGCCGGGCTCCGCCGCCAGGCGGACGAGCTGGGCGACCGGCTCCCGCCCGGCGCAGCGCTCGCCGCCTGGCTCAGGCAGCTCGCGAGGCACCTCCTGGCCCGGCAGGGGGTCTTCGTCCTCGAGATCGAGGGCCCGCCAATCGCTCCGCTACCGCGGGCGGCGCCGCCCGCCTCCCCCGCCACCCCGCTCGGTGACGCCGGAGCCGGAGTGCTCGCCCGTGCTCAGCGCGCCGGCAGCGCGCGCGCCGATATCACCGTGGACGACCTGGTGGCGGTCACGGCCGCGCTCGTGTCGGCGCTGGGCCCTGGCGGCGGCGAGCGAAATTCCGGCACGCCCGAGGCCCAGCCGGCCGCCGGCGAAAAGGGAGAAATCAGCGTCCAGCATTCACAAGATCATGATACAGGCGCATATCTTGACCGGCTGCTGTCACTCGTCGCGAACGGCTGGCAGATTAGCGACCGCGGCGGTCATCCCTAGCCGTGCTTCGAAGGCGGTGCGTGGCGCGGAGAGCATCCCCGCGGTAGGCGGGCCTCCACGGCGCGGGCACGCATCGACCGTCTCGTAACTGGAGTCTTCCCTCAAATGATGATCAAGTGCAGGCCACTGTGATCCGCTCCGGGGCCGGAGAAGTCCGGCCCGCTCCAGGTCGACTGCGCGAGCGGCGCGATATCGCCAGGTACGGCGACGATGACGGTCCCGTACTTGCCGAGGATGTCCATAATAGTTGACCTGATCCGAATAAATTCGACACCCGTGTGCCCGACGTGCACCGGGCAGAGGTCGCCGCTGTCCAGACGCGCTATTCCGTCGGGTATCTGCTCGCCGGCGGCGACCTGGGACCGGTTCTCCATCCGCCATTGCCGTTCGCTGAGCCAGCCCACGACGACCAGGTCGGGGAGACCGTCGCGCTCCAGCCGCAGCCGCGCTCGCGCCACCATCGCATGGTGGACAGCCGCCGCGGCCGCGCCCGGTGCCGCCACGGGTGAGGCTCTGTCACCGGTGCTGACGAGCCTCTCCCCGTCCGGCGTCAGACGGACGAGGCGGCCCTGGTTGGCGAGCACCGGCTCGGCGTATGCGACCCCGGCGTTCGCCCAACGGGTCACGATCGACCGTGCCGCGTTCTTCGAGATGAGCCGAGCGGGGTTGAGCACGTCAGGCAGGTCGGTCTCGAAGACCGCATGCATATCGAAGATCCACTCGAGCGCGTGCAGATCGCGCGTGTTAAGTCGAACCGTCCCCTGGTCGGCTCTCCTCCTAGGTATCCGAGTAGCCACCGTTCCTGCTGCCTCCACGCACTCGCAGTACACCGGACGGAAGTAGATTCCCAGAGGACTTTTGACCCTGAGAGCCATCACGATCCCGATGAGACAAGAGTACATGGCAAGGAGACAGCGGTGAGGAGACGAGCGACTGGCGGTCGTGCGACTTCGCCGGCTGGCCAGCAGATAACCGGCGACCGACCGGCTCCTGCCAATCAGGCCGGCATTCAAAGCGCTAAGATGCAACGTCGCGATGACGGCCGAAGCACGCCCACGCGGAACTGATTATTTAAATCAGGCACAGATTTTCAGGAACCGGATGGGAACTCGTCCACATTGTCCGGAATTTTTGAGGTACCAGCATACGCCTGGGCCACTTTCCGCGCGGCGAGCTGCCGAACTTCAGGGAGGATCGCGCCTGACATAGTTAGCCCATTGCCCATGTTTACCCGTAAGCAAACGCACCTCATTGGCGTTAACCCGGCACCCCTCGAGGCCGTTCGCGGCTGGTCGACGTCGCGCTTGCCCACAGCGTCGGGCCGGTACCGCGCGGTCCAGGCCGCCATCTCATCGCGGTCCCAGATCCTCATCGGACGCGACGCTGTAAACGGGGCGGGGAACGATGGCCGGCGCGAGAGCTGATCAGCGCGTGCCCGAGAGACGCCGAGTCACTCGGCAATGTCCCGCAGGTTCACAATCCCGGCCACACTCAACACCGTAGAACCAGCATCGCTGCTACCGGTAACACCGCTAGCCTCTCGGAGCGTCACACGCAATCCGGGAGGTCCGTGCCAATGTGGCTTTGCGCGCATAGAACGCACGACCGCACCGCCGGCACGGCTGCGACAGGCGGACAAGGCGGCCGGGCGCTGCGCCGCCCGATCCCGTTTCGCCACGGACCGCTCCGCGGCCACGACGCCGTCCTCGGCGGCCACCGCTCCCGCTCAGCTCAGGTACCGGCCGGGGACGCCGCCAATCGCACCACAGTGATCGATAGAAAGATATCCGGCCGGACGTGCTTCGATCTGTTCCACACCTGCCTCGGCCGGCCCGACGCCGGAAGAGCGGCCCGGCGCGCTTCCACGCGACGAAGATGGCGATCAGCAGGGGTCCGGCCGGTCTGGCTGATCCCGGCCGATCCACGCGAGCAGGGCGCCCAGCGACGGCAGGCAGACAACAGCGAGGACTGTGGCCAACAGCCATCCGGCGAAAACATCAGTGGGCCAGTGCACCCCGAGGTAGATCCGGCTGAGCCCCACAGTGAACGCCCAGATGCCCGGGACCGCGACAGCCGCGACCCTGGTGGAGCGCCTGCGGGCCCGGCGGTACAGCACCGCGGCGAGACCCGCGGCCACCAGCGCCGAGGTGGTCGTGTGGCCGGACGGAAACGCGAAGCCGGACGGATAGGTTATCCAGTGTGCCACCGGCGGTCGCGCCCGACCGACGATGACCGCCAGCGAGGTCCTCAACAGCTGTCCCAGCAGCAGCGCCACGACCCCTGCGACGGCGCCCAGCCACCACCGCCGCCACCGCGACACCGCCAGGGCGCCGGCGACCGCGGCAAGACAGTAGGCGCAGGCACCGACGCCGGTGTCGGTGACGGCGACCGCGACATCGGACAGCCCGGGGTCACGGTGAGCCAACACCCATCGGTGCCACCCGGCATCGAACCCGAACGGCGTTCCACTCCGGAGGACGACGGCGCCCAGCAGCACCGTGAGCAGGACCCCCGCCGCTCCGGCGACGGTGTACCGGATGGTCTCGGTGCGGGCCCGCTCCGAACCGGGCAGGCCCACCACCCGGTCAGAGGTCGAACGCACCGGTTGCCCGCCGGGTCGACGCATGTCCGCCAACAGGAGTCTCCGTCGGCACATCGGTGATCATCACATGGGTCGCCGGCAGGGCCCGTCGGGACACGATGGCCCCCGCCTTGATGTCAGGCGCCGCGACACAGCCGATGATGATCGTTTTCAACGGTCCTGTTCCCCGGTCGAGCCTTATCCGTCGGTCGTTCGCGACTGGTTTTTCGCGGCCGTTGCCTGCGCGCTTCCTCCTTCCGCGGCCGAGCTTTCGCGTTCGGTTCCGCGGTCGTTTCGGGCCCCGCGACACGCCTCGACCGAAGAGCGCGTCCCGCCCGCCGGGTGTGCCCCGTCCGAAGACCGCGCCTCGCCCGAAGACTAGGACGGCCAACATGTGAGGACGATGTGGGACGGCCCTCCCCTATCACCATCAGCTCCCCGCTGTATGACTGCTCCGCCAGGTCGTGAAACTGGCCGGAACCCCGCTGTGCTGACCGGAAGCAATAGCCAGTAGGTGTCTTTCCCGGCTGGCCGCCGTAGACAGGCAGGAAGCGGCATCCGGATGGCATCCGCGTACCGCGGTACCTGGGCTGTCGGCCCTGGTACCGCGGTACCAGGGCCGGGCCCGAAGATCGGACCGCGGTATGACGAATCGTCTCGGGCCCACGCCTAGCGTCTCCCAGCAGGACGCCGGGAACCCGGCGGACAGGTCTGAGAGGGAAGCGATGATCGAGGCGCGACAGCTGACCAAGCGATACGGGCCGAAGACAGCCGTCGACGGTCTGGACTTCACCGTCCGGCCGGGCTCGGTGACGGGATTTCTGGGGCCGAACGGCGCCGGTAAGTCCACCACGATGCGAATGATCATTGGATTGGACGCGCCGACCGCCGGCTCGGTGACGGTGAACGGCCGGGAGTACGCGAAGCACGCGGCTCCGCTGCGGGAGGTCGGCGCGCTCCTGGAGGCGCGGTCCATCCACCCCGGACGAACGGCCTTCGACCACCTGATGGCCCTCGCGTACACCCACGGCATCCCCCGCGCCCGGGTGGACGAGATGATCGAGCTGACGGGCCTGGGTTCGGTGGCCCGCAGGCGCGCCGGTGCCTTCTCGCTCGGCATGGGCCAGCGGCTGGGCATCGCCGCGGCGCTGCTCGGGGACCCGCAGACCGTCATGCTGGACGAGCCGGTCAACGGGCTCGACCCGGAGGGTGTGCTGTGGATCCGGAATCTGCTCACCGACCTCGCGGCCGCCGGGCGGACCATCTTCGTCTCGTCGCACCTGATGAGCGAGGTGGCGCTGGTCGCCGACCATCTCATCATCGTCGGGCGCGGGCGGGTCCTGGCTGACACCACCGTGCAGGAGCTGGTCCGGCAGGCCGGCGGCGACACCGTGGCGGTCGCCAGCGCCGACCCGGCGCGGCTGCGCGGCCTTCTGGCCGGTCCCGGGGTCGAGATCACGGCGACCACGGGGTCGGAGCAGTTGAGCGTGACCGGCATGTCGGCCCGCGAGATCGGGACCAGAGCCGCTGAACACGGCATCGCGCTGTTCGAGCTCACCGCCCGGACGGTCTCCCTGGAGGACGCCTTCATGGCCCTGACCAAGGACGCCGTCGAATACCATTCCGAGACGACCGTGGCGAGGGCGGCATGACCACCATCACTGAGACCCGGCCCGTACCCGCAACGCCGTCCCGGACGGCCGGCTCCGGTCAGAAGGTGACCGGCCGGCGGGTGCTGCGTTCCGAGTGGGCCAAACTGTGGTCGCTGCAGTCGACCTGGATCACGCTGACCCTCGGGCTGCTCTTCCTGTTCGCGGTCGGCATCATCGCCGCGGTGCAGTACAGGTCGATGACCGGGCCGGGCAAGCACCTGGACCCCGGCCTCGCGGATGCCACCACCCAGAGCCTCGCCCTGTTCGGCGTGCCGTTCGCGCTGGTCGCGCTGGGCGTCCTGGGGGTGTTGACGACCTCGGGCGAGTACACGTCCGGCATGATCCGGTCCACGCTGGCGGCCGTCCCGCGCCGCCTGCCGGTGTTGTGGGCCAAGGCCGCCGTCCACGGTCTGATCGCCTTCGTCCTCAGCGTGATCGGTGTGTTCGTCGCGTTCCTCGTCGCCAGCGGGATCCTTTCCCGCACCCCCATCGCCATGAGCGTCACCGACGGTGGTGTCGTGCGCAGCCTGCTCGGCGCGGGCCTCTACCTCGGCCTGGTCGCCGTGATCGGGGTGGCGCTGGGCGCACTGCTGCGCTCGACCGCGGGCGGGATCTCGGCCCTGGTCGGCACGTTCCTGCTGGTGCCCAGCCTGATGTCGCTGCTGCCGAGGTCCTGGCGGACCGACGTCACCCCGTACCTGCCCAGCAGTGCCGGCGAGTCGGTCTTCGCCCTGCACCACACCGCCGGCACGTTGTCGGCCGGTGCGGGGCTGCTCGTCCTGCTCGGCTGGACGGCTCTCGTCCTCGGCGGGGCCGCGCACCGGCTCGTCCGGTCGGACGTCTGATCCTCCGGTGCTCGCGGTGAGCGACGACGACGCGGCCGGCGGGCTCGTGGGACATCCCGCGACCGCCCGGTTGTTCCACGCCGGACAGCGGGTCCGGCAGTGGGACACCGCACGCCCCTGGGCGCTGGACACCGCCGTCGTGGTCACGATCTTCCTCGTGTTCTGCCTGCCCGCCCTCCCGCACGACGGGGACCCTCCGGACACGCCGATCCCCTTCGTCTGGCCGCCGCTGGCCGAGATGCTGCTGTTCCAGGCCGCGCTGCTCGTCCCGCTGTGGTGGCGGCGCCGCGCCCCGCTGGCAGCGTTCCACGCGGTCATGGCGGCGTTCGTCGTCGAGCTGGCCGTCGGTGTCCTGCTGCGCGCCGACGTCGCGCTGCTGGTCGCCGTTTACAGCCTGGTGCTCCACGCGCCGCTGCGGCGCCTGCCGTGGGCGGTACCCGCGTCGATCGCCACGTTCGTGCTGCTCGTGATCCGCCTGGCCACGGTGCTGCCGGTGGGGGATCTGATTTTCCTGCTCCTCAGCATCGGCGTCGCGGCCGCCGCGCTGGGGTTCGCGGTGCGCATCCGCCGCGCGCAGCTGGCCGCGCTGCGCGACCGGGCCCGTCAGCTCGAGATCGAGCGGGACCAGCGCAGCAGACTCGTGGCGGCCAGCGAGCGCGCCCGGATGGCCCGCGAGATGCACGACATCGTCGGCCACAGCCTCGCAGTGATCATCGCGCTGGCTGACGGCGGCGCGTACGCCGTGGACGTCGCGCCCGAACGCGGCAAAGAAGCGCTCAACCTGATCGGCGACACCAGCCGCCGGTCGCTCGGCGAGCTGCGCCGCGTCCTCGGCGTACTGCGGGAGCGTGCCGAGGCGCCCGATCTCAGCCCGCAGCCGCGCATCGCCGATCTCGACTCGCTGTGCCGGCGCGTCCGCGCGGCCGGGCCGCAGGTTGAGTACCAGAGCGCCGGTGAGCTCGATGCCCTGGATCTCGGGGTGCAGCTGGCGGCGTACCGCATCGTCCAGGAGGCGCTCACCAACATCCTCAAGCACGCCGGCCCGCGCACCCGGGTGCGCATGGCGCTGCGCATCGACGGCACCCGGCTTCGGATCATGATCCGGGACACCGGCCCACCCGACGCCGCCGACCGGCCCGCTCCCCCCGGCGAGCCGGGTCACGGCCTGATCGGAATGCGGGAACGCGCTGGGCTCTACGGCGGCACCGTCGCGGCGGGCCCCGCCCCGGGCGGAGGATGGAGCGTGGCAGCCGACCTCGACCTCACCCCGCACGAAACCCCACCGCACGAGCCCGAAGGCGACCCCACATGATCAGCGTGCTCATCGTGGACGACCAGCCCCTGCAACGCCTCGGCTTCCGCATGCTGCTCGAGAGCAACCCCGACACGGAGGTGGCCGGCGAGGCCAGGAACGGTTCGGACGCGGTACGGCAGACGGCGGACCTGCATCCCGACGTCGTCCTGATGGACGTCCGCATGCCAGGCATGGACGGCATCGAGGCGACCAGGCGGATCGTGGCCGGCGGCGGCCGCTCGCGCATCCTCATGCTCACGACCTTCGATCTCGACGAGTACGTGCACGCCGCGCTTCGCGCCGGCGCCAGCGGCTTCCTGCTGAAGGACGCCTATCCCGAGGAGCTCCTCGCCGGCATCCGGGCGGTCGCCGTCGGCGACGCGGTCATCGCGCCCGCCCTCACCAGGCGCCTGCTCGACGCCTTCGCACAGCATCTCGGCGATGCCCTTCCCGACGGGGAGCGGGCCGCCGACCCGCGCCTGGACACGCTGACCGAACGGGAACGCGAGATCCTCGTCGCCATCGGCCACGGCTGGACCAACGGCGAGATCGCCGAGCGGCTGGTCCTGTCCGAATCGACCGTCAAGACCCACGTGGGCCGCGTACTCGCGAAGATCGGCGCCCGGGACCGGGTGCAGGCCGTCATCTGTGCCTATGACCTTGGCCTGACCCGCCCGCAGGCCCGCGCCGAAACCGCCCGGGACCGCAGAACCGACAATCGGCAATAAACGGGCGAGACAGGCCACACGCCGCACAATTAAATTAACATCAGGTGGACGGGTATCGCCCACTCGGACCGCAAATGGACTCGGACCGCAAACGGACTCGGACTGTCAACAGCCGGGGATGAAAGACGGCGATCTGGCGATCGTACGATAGGAACCGGCTCGGCGCTCTCCGACCTGGTTTCGGCGGGGGCGAGAATCAGGATCGTCGAACTGCACGACCGCACGTGTCCGGAGGCCGTCCATGCTCCCATCAATCCTTGACATAACCCCGGGAGAAATCGCGTCCATCGACGCCGACGAATACATCGGCGCCCTGATGCGATGGCATTTCTCGGAGGAGACCGGTAGCCCGTACTGGTTGCGCCGGTCCCGGAGCCTGGATTTCGACCCGATCGCCGACGTCCGGACTTTCACCGATCTCGTGCTCTTCCCGAACGTCGTCAACGAGTTCCGCGATGTCCCGGTCGAGGACCTGGTCCCAAGGGGGCTGACCGGCGCGGACCGGGTGATCGCGGGAATCTTCGAGAGCGGCGGGACGACCGGCGCCCCGAAAAGATTCGTGATGTTCGAACGCTGGGCCGAGTTCGCACTTAGCTGGGACGAGTTCCATTACAGCGACCTGGGGACGACGAACATCCTGGCGGTCGCGCCCAGCGGGCCGCACATGTTCGGCGACTTCGCCAGCAGGAGGGCACGCCGCCACAACGGCGTGAGGTTCACCGTCGACCTCGACCCCCGGTGGATCAAGAACCTCATAGCCCGCGGCGCTCTGGAGGAGGCCGACCGCTACGCCGAGCATCTGGTCGACCAGGCGGCGCACATCCTTACCAGCCAGTCCGTCGGAATCCTGGTCACGACTCCACCGCTGCTCGAGCGGATAGCGCGGCGCGCGGAGCTCGTCGAGGTCATCAACAAGAACATCCGGTTCATCTGCTGGAGCGGCGCGCACATGGACGCCGACTCGCGCGACATCTTCCGGCGGGAGGTATTCCCCGGAATCCCCCTCAAGGGCCTTTACGGGAGCACGACGGTGCTCGGTATGTCCCGCGAGCGCCCGCAGGAGGATTCCGACGAGCTCGCGGTGTTCGATCCGCCCAGCCCGTACATCACCTTCCAGGTGGTGGATCCCGGGACCGGCGCGGAGGTCGGGTTCGGCGAGCGCGGCCAGGTCGTGATGAACCACCTCACCAAGTACGCGCTGGTGCCGAACAACCTCGAGCGGGACACGGCGGTCCGGGTCGAGCCGCTGACCGGAGCGCTCGGCTGCGCCGTCGCCGACGTCGCCCCGGTCACCACCTTCGACAGCCAGGCCGTCATCGAAGGGGTCTACTGATGGACGAGCAGATCCACATCGACGCGCTCGGTCCGACCGGGCCGTACCGCTCCCGCGAGCGCAAGCCGCTCACCGCGCTCTCCGGGGAGCACATCGGCGAGATCAGCCAGGTGCCGACGCTCTACGTGCGCCGGGCGCTGGCCGCGATGCGCGCGGCGCCGACCGTGCCGGCCGCCGAGCGGTTCGCCGCGCTCGACAAGGCCGCCGACCTGTTCACCGGCGCCGCCGTCGGCGGCCTGCACCCCGACGACTACGCCCACCTCGTCTCGCAGGCGTCGGGTGTGCCGCTCGGCGTGGTCCGCCAGTCGGTCGAGTGGGTCGCGGAGGTGCTGCGTTCCCAGCGGCGCACGGTCGAGCTGGCGATGCCCCGAGGCGCGGTCGCCGACTGGCGCGACCCGGCCACGACCACCGGTTCCGCGGTCTGGACCCGGCGCGGGGACCTCTTCGCCGTCCACGCCGCCGGCAACACCCCGGCCGTGCACGGGCTGTGGCCCGAGGCGTTGGCGCTGGGATACAAGGTCGCGCTCCGGCCGTCGTCCCGCGAGCCGTTCACCGCCTTCCGGCTGGTGAGCGCCCTGCGCGACGCCGGTTTCCCGCCTGCGGCGCTGACCCTGCTGCCCACCGACTACGCGGCCGCGGACGTCATCGTCGCCGAGGCCGACCACGCGATCGTGTACGGCGGCCAGGACGTCGTCGACAAGTACCGGGCCAACCCGCGCGTGCTGACACAGGGGCCAGGGCGGTCGAAGATTCTCGTCACCGCCGAGGTCGACTGGCGGGAGAAGATCGACGTCATCGCCGGCTCGGTCAGCCACCTGGGGGGAACCGCCTGCACCTGCGCCACCGCCGTGCTCGTCGAAGGTGACCCCGAACCGCTGGCGCGGGCGCTCGCCGAGCGGCTGGGCCGGATTCCGAGCCTGCCGCCCGACCACCCCGACGCGATCCTGACGGTGCAGCCGACCGCCACGGCGACGCAGCTCGACCGCTACCTGCACACCGTCGCCGGTGACGCGCACGCGCTGCTCGGCGGGGACACCATCGTCGACGACCTTCCCTCGGGCGGCTCGGTGCTGCGGCCGGCGGTGCACCTGGTCGCGTCGAGCACGGCCCCCCAGCTGAACGTCGAACTGCCGTTCCCGTGCGTCTGGGTCGGCCCCTGGCAGGAGCGGGACGGCGTCGCCCCGCTGCGCGACTCCCTCGTCCTCACCGCGATGACGACCCGGACGGACCTCGTCGACACCCTGCTGGACGAACCGTCGATCACCAACCTCTACCTCGGGGACAACCCCACGACCTGGCTGCGCCCCGGCATCCCGCATGACGGCTACCTCGGCGAGGTCCTGATGCGTAGCAAGGCGATGATCCGCTCCGGTCCGTGAAGCCCCCCGCTGGCAACCACAGCCGACAGGGAGGGTCGAGGGCCTCCAGGGAACTCAGGCGACGGGGCCGGCGCCCGCCCGTCCAGGATCTCGACGGCACGCGCCGCGCGGCCGCGGAGCGGCCCCCGGGTGGCGGAGCGGCCCCCGGGTGGCGGGGCGGAAGCTCGCCCCGCGCGATAGGGCCGCCGCGATGTGAGTTCGATGTGAGCCCGCGTTGCCGGGCGAGGCCGTCCGTACCCAGTGGAATACGACGTCGCCATTGACGGCTGGAGTAGCGAAAGGGCCAGTCACAGCGAAGGGACGGGGCCGTGGCGGTTGACGTCGGCGGAATCGGAGTATGGCGGGCTTCGTTCTACTGGCCTGGCGACGCCGGGCAGCACGCGGAGATCGCCGCGGAGCTGGAGGATCTCGGGTACGACGCGATCTGGATCGGTGCCTCCGCCGGTGACCTCGCGCTGCCGGAGACACTGCTGGACGCGACGTCACGGATCGCGGTGGCCACGGGGATCGTCAACGTCTGGACCGAGCCGTTGGACCAGGTGGTCGCCAGCTACGCCCGCGTATCCGGGGCCCACCCCGACCGACTGCTTCTCGGCATCGGTGCCGGGCACGCCGCGAACGTCGAGCCGACCGGGCAACGCTACGAGCGGCCGTACCGGAAGGTGGTCGACTACCTGGACGGCCTCGACGCGGCGAAGACGCCGGTCCCCCGGGAGAACCGTGCGCTCGCGGCGCTCGGCCCGCGGGTTCTCGCGCTCGCCGCCGAGCGCACGGCGGGCGCGCATCCCTACCTCGTCCCACCGGAACACACGCGGCGGGCCCGAGAGATCCTCGGGAGCGGTCCGCTGCTCGCCGTCGAGCAGAAGGTCGTCCTGGAGACCGATCCGGAGCGGGCTCGCACGATCGCCCGCGCCACGGTGAACCGCTACATGACCCTGCCGAACTACACCAACAATCTCCTCCGGCTCGGCTTCACTCCCGACGACTTCGGAGGCGGCGGCAGCGACCGCCTCGTCGACGCGCTCGTCGCCTGGGGTGACCTCGACGCGGTCCTCAGCCGCGTGCGGGAGCACCAGGACGCGGGCGCGGACCACGTGTGCATCCACGTCCTCACCGAGGACCCGACGACTGTTCCCCGGCCGCAATGGCGCGCCCTCGCCACCGCACTCGACCTGGTTTCCTAGCGGCGCTGCCCAGCGCGGCGCTGAAGGTCCGCCCAGGTACGCGATTCATCCCGGCCAGTGTCACGATTCCCGGCCGGTCGCCGCAAAGGATTTTCCGGGGCGGTCACCCAGACCACAACGCGGGAGGCCGTCTACCAGGCCTTTTCCGTCATCAACGCCGCCAGCGGCGAGCAGGGCCGGCACGAGTCGCCTTTCCGGTGTTCCGCGGAGTGAGCGACTGCCTTGTCGGTGGTCACTGGCTGGCGAATAATCGATCAGTAACCTGAGCGATCCGCCGGTCAGGTTCCGGGCAGTTCGGGGGGTGGAGAAGGCGGCCGTGCGCGATCGGGCGGGCGGGCGGCTCCTCCCGGGGACGGCGGCCGTGGGAGAGGCACCCGGCGGCGCCGCGATCGACGGCGCCGCCGCGCCCGCGGCGGACCACCGGCGCAAGCCCGCGGCGTCCATGACCGGAAACGGGGACGACCTCCGCCGGAGATACGGGGTGCCGGCACTCGCCGTGGTGGGCGCGGTCATCGGGGCGGTGGTGCTCTGGCTTTCCGACGGCGGTCGGGACGAGGACACGACAAGCACCCTCTTCTCCGGCCTCGTCGGCGGGCTCTACCTGCTGACCGGTTCCGTCACGCACCTGCGCCGACCGGGTCGGCTGGGGTTGCGCATGGTGATGGTCGGCATCTCCTGGTTCGCCGAGGACCTGCAGGTCTCGAGCTACCCGGTGCCGCACACCGTCGGAATGTTCTTCCGGTGCGTCGCCTCGGGATGTCTCGTGCACCTCCTGCTGGCCTTCCCCGAGGGGCGGCTGCGGACGCGCACCGAGCGGGCGGTGACCGGCGGGGTGTATGTGTTCGTGCTCGTCCTCGTGCCGCTGGGCGTCCCCTTCTACCGGTCGTTGACACCGAACCTGCTGCTCGTCGCCAACCTGGCCCGGATGCAGGACCTGCTGGTCGACAGCACGCAGGTGGTGTTCGCCGTCATCGTCGGCGCGCTGCTCGTCCGGCGTTGGTTCGTCGCCACCCCGCCGGCCCGCCGGGTGCTCGCGCCGGTGTACGGCGTCGGGCTCGTCGGGAGCGTCGCGTCGCTGCTCCACCCGGCGTTGACCGGTTCGACCGCGCTGCTGATCAACGAGGTCGCCCACCTCGCCACCCTCGGGCTCCCGGTGGCGTTCCTGGCCGGTGCGCTGCGCGTCCGGCTCGGCCGCACGGCCGTCGGGGACCTCCTCCTGCAGCTGCCGCAGATGCCGCCGACCGAGCTGCGCCACCTGCTGGCCCGCGCGCTCGGCGACCCCACGCTGCGCATCGCGTACCCCCGCCCGGACCATGCCGGTTCGGACGCCGGTTCCACCGACGGATACCTGGACGCCGACGGGCAGCCCGTGACGCCCCGCCCGGATGACGCGGTGACCCCGGTCCGGCGCGGCGTGCGCGTGGTCGCCGTGCTCCTGCACGACCCGGCGCTGCGCGCCGACCGGCACGTCCTGCACGCCGTGACGGCGGCCGCGGCGCTGGAGCTGGACAATCAGCGGCTCGCCGCTGAGGTGCGGGCCCAGCTCACCGAGGTCCGGGCATCCCGGGTCCGCATCGTCGCAGCGGCCGACGAGCAGCGCCGCCGGATCGAACGCGATCTGCACGACGGCGCCCAGCAGCAGCTCGTCACGGCCGCGCTGATCCTGCGGCTGGCGCGGGACCGGCTCGGCCCGGCTCCCCCCGACCCCGAGCTCGGCGTGCTCCTGCGGCGGGCCGCCGACGGGCTGGAGGCGGCGGTCACGGAGCTGCGCGAGCTCGCCCGCGGCATCCATCCCGCGGTGCTCACCGAGGCCGGGCTGCTGCCCGCGCTGCGGACGCTCGCCGCCCGCTCGGCATACCCCGTGCAGGTCGTCGACGGGCCCGCGTTGCCGCCGCTGCCGGACCAGGTGGCCGCGACGGCCTACTTCGTCGCCGCCGAGGCGGTGACGAACGCGGCGAAGCACGCCCGCGCCAGCCAGATCCACGTCCACGCCCGGGCGTCCGGGAACCGGCTGCTCGTCACCGTCGCCGATGACGGCGTCGGCGGCGCCGACATGAACGCCGGAACGGGCCTGCTCGGGCTGCGCGACCGGACCGCCGCGCTCGACGGCAGCCTGGTCGTGCGCAGCCTCCCCGGCGCCGGGACGTCCGTCCACGCAGAGTTGCCTCTGGAGGGCTCTTGACCACCGCCACCACTCCATCCGCCCCGGCCGCGGGGGTACCGCGCATCGTCCTCGCCGACGACGCCTCGCTGTTCCGGGCGGCGCTCGCCGAGCTGCTGGAACGCGACGGGTGCGCGATAGTCGCGCAGTCCGGGAACGCGGACGAGCTGCTCGACGCCGTCGAACGGCACCGCCCGGACCTCGCGGTCGTCGACATCCGGATGCCGCCCGGCTACCACCTGGAAGGGCTGCGCGCGGCCGTGCGGCTGCGGCGGAGCCATCCCGGGACGGGCGTGCTGCTCCTGTCACAGCATCTGGAGGTCGCGCACCTCGACGAGCTGGTCGGGCATACCGCGCGCGGTGTCGGCTACCTGCTGAAGGACCGGGTCACCGGGCCCGGCTTCCTGGATGCCGTGCGCCAGGTGGCGGCGGACGGCTGCGCGTTCGACCCCGAGGTCGTCCCGCTGCTCGTCGGCGGCAGGAGCGGCCGGCGCGACGAGCTGGCCGCGCTCAGCCCGCGGGAGCGGGAGGTCCTCGCGCTGATGGCGCAGGGCCGGTCCAACAACGCGATCGCCGACGAGCTGCACCTCACGACACGCACCGTCGAGACGCACGTCCGCGGTGTCTTCCAGCGGCTCGCGCTGCCCGACGAGGCCGAACACAACCGCCGTGTCCTCGCGGTGCTCGCCTACCTGCGCTCCGCTCGACGGGCCACGATCAGCGCCAGCGCGGCCGCCGACAGCGTCGACTTGGGGAGGAACCCGGCGGCGGACGACCGCTCGACCGCGTCGCCGTAGTGCTCGGCGTCGCGCACCGAGCAGAACACCACGGTCGCGTCGGGGGCCGTGCGGCGTAGCGCCCGGCAGACGCTGAACCCGTCCATGTCGGGCAGGGCGATGTCGAGCAGTACCACGTCGGGGCCCGCCTCGGGCACACCGGCCAGCGCCTCGGCCCCGGTCCCGGCGTCGCCCACCACCTGGTAACCGCCGCTCTCCAGGAGCGCGCGGGCGACGGCGCGGAACGGCTCGCTGTCGTCGACGATGAAGACGCGGCCCACCGCCACCCGGTCCATCTCCGGACGGTAGCACCCGGCGGCCGTTTCGGATCTCGGTGCCAGCACTGGGAAAACCGCTCTCGAAAGCCAGTGCCGGCACGGATGTGCCCAGATCCGGTTCGCCCGACACTCCTTCCCATGAAGGCCGTCCTGACCGGGCTCGCGCGCGTGTTCGCCGTGATCGTCGTATTCGTGGTCGTCCGTGGCCAGATCGACTCCGACTCCGACTCGGGCAGCGTCGACTACCCGTTCACGTGCGCATGACAGCGCGCCGCGCGTCGCTGTGGCGGCATCCGGTGCTGACACCCGGCTACGCGGCGGCGATCGCGTTCGGTGCCGTCGCCCTGTCGAGCGTCGTCGTGGCGTCGGCGTCGGCGCCGCAGTCGCCGGTCACCGGCAAGCCGGAGCGGGTCACCGTCACCTTGGTCGAGGCGTCGGGCGCCCGGCTCCCGGACGACCTGACCGTCCAGATCCGGCACGGCTCGACCGTGCTGGCCGCAGACGGGATCGTCACGCAGGGCCGATCGTCCGCGGACGTCCCTCCCGGCGACCACGAGGTGTGCGTGGTCTCGTCGACGACGCCGATGCGGGTGGCCGGGTCGGACCCGGCGTCGGTGTGCATCCGGGAGCGGGTGTCCGCCGACACCCCGACCAAGGTGACAGTCGAGCAGGTCCGCGTGGTCGCGGACAGGACGGACGGGGACGACCCGCTCCCGAACGACAGCAAAGTCACGATCAGCTACGCGCAGCGCGAGCTGCCGGGCGGCGCCCTCGACCCGAACGGGCAGTTCACGCCGTCCGAGCTGCCGCTGAACGCGGTGGTCTGCCTGGACCCGCCGACCGGTTGGCGATTCGCCGACACGAAAACCCGCGACCAGCAGTGCCAGTCGGTCACCAACCCGGCAGCCGACGTGCTGTTCCGCCTGGAGAAACCATGACGGGCAGGGCCGTGACGGGACGAGCGGAGCGGATTCCGCTTCCGCTGCTCGCGGCCTCGGCGCTCGTCGCGGCCGGATTCGGCTGGGCCCTGCTGTTCCGGGACCGCCCGTTCGAGACGACGCTCGCCGTGGTTCTCGGGTCCGCCGCCGTCGGCGCGCTGCTCGCCGCTCTGCTGGGGCAACCGCTCACAGACCGCGCCCGGCCCCCGGACCGCCCGTCGTCCGGGCCGGGCGCCGGCGGCGCGAAGCCGCAGACCGCGCCGCCGCAGACCGGGCAGCCGGAGACCACGCAGCTCGTGCTGCCGGTCGGGCAGCCGGCTGGCGGCGCCCCGTCCACGGGGCAGTGGTGGAACAGGGACGCCCCGCCACCGGCGGCGCCGACCACCGCGACCGCGCCGACCCGCCCGGCTCCCCGCGATCTCGGGGAGCTGCGCGACTCGGCCCGCGTCGTGCAGTGCCCGCGCTGCGGCGCGTTCCGCCTCGACGTCCGGCACGCCGGCGCGGGATATGCGTTCCGCTGCCGCGCCGATGGCCACGAGTGGACCTGGCTACCCGGAACCACGTGGCCGGTCGTCGTCGTCGCGAGTCGCCGCCGGAATACCCGTTGACCCGGGACCGCGCCGGGCTCAGGACCGTGTCGAATCCAGAACCGCGAGTTCAGAACCACGAGTTAAGAACCGCGAGTTCAGGACCGTGTTGACCAGGACGGATGGACGAATGTACGAGCAGACCTTCTCCCGTACCAACCCCGGCTGCATCGTGTTCCTGCTGGACCGGTCCGACTCGATGAAGCAGCCGTGGCAGTCCAGCGGAGGCACACTCGCCGAGGGCGCCGCCCGCGCCGTGAACAAGATCCTGCTCGATCTGTGTGTGAAGTCGGCGAAGGAGGTCGGCGGCCGGGCCAGGCACTACTTCGACGTCGGGGTCTTCGGCTACGGCGCCTGCCCGGTGGGGGGCGGCGAGGGCGTCGAGCCGGCACTGGCCGGGCAGCCGATCGTGCCGATCCCGCAGGTGTTCGACAACCCGCTGCGGGTCGAGGCCGAACAGTCGGTCGACGCCGTCGCCGGCTCCCGGCTCCCGGTCTGGATCGAGCCGGTGTTCGGCTACCGCACCCCCATGTGCCAGGCCATCGCGACGGCGGGCGAGCACGTGTACGGGTGGGCGGCCAGCCACCCCGACTCGTTCCCGCCGATCGTCATCAACATCACCGACGGGATGGTCACCGACAGCCCGTTCGACGGCGCCGACCTCGCCGAGTGGGCCGCCCGGCTCACCTCGATCGAAACCCGCCACGGCCGGACACTGCTGTTCAACATCTTCCTGTCACCGACCGTCGCACCCGAGGCGCTGTTCCCGGTCACGGCGGCGGACCTGCCCGAACCGGGCCCCGAGCTGTTCGCGATCTCCAGCACGCTGCCGGCTTCGATGGTCGCGAACGCCCGCGGCGCGCGGGTGGAGATCGCCGACGGTGCCCGCGGATTCGTGTTCAACGCCGGCCTGGCGACGCTCGTGTGGTTCCTGGAGATCGGCACCCGGGTCGCCGACGTCCGCGACCGGTGAGGACCTGCTGATGATCCTCGCCCGCTCCGCCTGTTTCTGGCTGGAGAAGCTGGGCAGCGCGGCATCGGAATGGGAGGACGCCGCCGCCTGCCACGACGGCGACCCGGCCACCGGTGTCGCCCCCCGCTACGTGGTCGTGGACGGCGCCACCGAGGCCTACGACGCGATCCGCTGGGTGGCGCACCTGGTCGGCTCGTTCGTCGCCGACACCGGGCCCGACCTCACCCCCGACGGGCTCCGCGCCTGGTTCGAGCAGGTCCAGCGGCTGTGGGTGGCCGGGGCGCCCGCGCGGTTCGCGACCGTCATCGAGGAGCACAAGTTCCACACGCAGGGGTCGTTCGCGACGTTCCTGGGATGTCGCCTCACCGGCCTCGACGGGCCCCGGGCCCGCTGGGAGGCCGCCGCCCTCGGGGACACCGTGCTGTTCCACGTCCGGGCCGGCCGGCTGCTCACACACTTCCCGCCGATCGACGTGGACGACTTCGGTCTCTCCCCCGACGGGATCGGCACCCGCCCGGAGGCACTCGGCCCGATGCTGCGTGCGCTGGAGCTGGCCAGCGGCGAGGTCCGGGCGGGCGACGTGCTCTTCATCGCCACCGACGCGCTGGCCCAGTGGCTGCTGCTGGAAGCCGATCGCGACGAGGCGTCGCTGTGGGCGGCACTCGCCGGCCTGGACCACGACGCGGCGTTCGCGGCGATCGTCGCCGACCAGCGCGCGGCCGGGCGGATGCGCAACGACGACGTCACGCTGCTGCGGGTCCGGCTCGCCACGGCCGAGCCCGGCGCCCTGGTGGTCTGCTTGTGACCGACCAGCTGTCCGCCGAGGACTACATCAAAGCCGTGCAGCGGCCCGACCTCGTGTTCGACCGTCCCGAGTTGGTCGAGGCCCGGTTCGACGTGCACCCGATGCTGGGCATCCCCGTTCCGGCGTCGGGCAGCACGGCGGTCGTGTTCCGGGCGACGGTCGGCGGCACCGCGCAGGCGTTACGCTTCTTCACCCGCGAGGACGCCTCCACCCAGCAGCGCTACACCGCGCTCAACGCCTGGTTCACCGAGCGCGGGCTCAACGGCGACGTCGCGGGCTGCCGCTGGGTGGACGACGCGATTCTCGTCAACGGCCGGCGCTGGCCGATGGTCCAGATGGAATGGGTGGACGGGCACACCCTCGACCGGCACGTCGAGGACCTCGTCGAGGCCGACGACCGCGCGGCGCTGGCGATGCTCGCCGCGTCCTGGCGTGACCTGTTGCGCCGGACCCAGGCCGCCCGGTTCGCGCACGGCGACCTGCAACACGGCAACGTGCTCGTCGACACGGCCGGCCAGCTGCGCCTGGTCGACTTCGACAGCTCGTGGATCGCCCCGTTCACCGGCTCCCGGCCGCCGTCGGAGGGCGGACACCGCAACTACCAGCCCCGGAACCGGCCCTGGGGCCCGTGGATGGACACCTTCCCCGGGCTCGTCATCTACCTCTCGCTGCTGGCGCTCGCCCGCGAGCCGAAACAGTGGGAGCAGCTCAACGACGGCGAGAACCTGCTCTTCCGCGACAGGGACTACCAGCCTCCGCACCGGACCGAGGTGTGGTCGTGGGTCGAGCGGCTGCACGACCCACGGATCGACCAGCTCGCGGCCCGGCTGCGGGCCTGCTGCGCCCCGGGCTGGACGGCCACCGGCGACCTGGAAAAGCTGATCTCGGGGCCCGTCCCCTGGTGGACGCACACGGCCGCCCAGCCGCCAGCCGGCGCGCCGCCCGAGGCCACCACCGCACCGCTCCCGGTCATCACCCCGCCGGTCGAGGTCACCACCGCGCCGGTCCAGGGCACCACTACACAGCCCCAGGGCACCGCCGCGCCGCGTCAGAGCACCGCCGCACGTCCGTGGCCTCGTCCCCAGCCCGCTCCGCCGGCCGGGCAGACCGTGTGGTGGAAGCAGCCGCCCGGACAGCGGCCGGAACCAGGGCGACCAGTGCCGGCGCAGCCCGGACCGGCGCAGCCCGGACCGGCGCAGTGGGCTCCCCTGCGTGCCGCGGGGCGACGGCT
This sequence comes from Parafrankia sp. Ea1.12, assembly GCF_900465275.1. Lineage (NCBI taxonomy): Bacteria > Bacillati > Actinomycetota > Actinomycetes > Frankiales > Frankiaceae > Parafrankia > Parafrankia sp. Ea1.12. Next base: position 26,483 of record NZ_UBIZ01000148.1, read on the forward strand.
GCGCGCAGTGGGCTGGTACCTGTTCGCGGTGGTCTCGACGGTGGCGGCCTGGGGGCTCGGCAGTGCCCTCGTCTCCGCCACGCTCACCGGCATGACCCCCTCCGACGAGGCCGCCGTCTCCGCGCTGCTCGCCCTTGTGCCTGCGCTGATCGTCCTCGTTCTCATGGTCCGGCTACGGCGACGGCGACGGCGACAACCATCGGGGAAGGCGCGATGACGCAGCGGATGTTCGGCCCGTACCGCATCGAGGAACTGCTGGGCCGCGGCGGGATG
>NZ_UBIZ01000059.1:0-811 GCF_900465275.1 Parafrankia sp. Ea1.12
CGGGTGTGTGGCTGGCTGGTTCTCCTCGGCCGTTCGTCGGCGTCGAAGGACATCGAGCTGCTCGTGTTGCGACACGAGGTCGCGGTGCTGCGCCGCACCCAGCCCAAGCCCCGATGGGACTGGCCGGACCGGGCGGTCCTCACCGCACTGATCCGACTCCTACCGAGGAGGCTGCGGCTGCACCGGCTGGTCACCCCCGGCACCATCCTCCGGTGGCACCGCCGCCTGGTCACACGGAAGTGGACCCACCCGCAGCGGACGGGACGGCCACCGATCAGCTTGGAGATCGCCACGCTGATCAAGCGGCTCGCGACCGAGAACCCGACGTGGGGCTACCAGCGGATCCAGGGCGAGCTCGTCGGGCTGGGCTACCCGGTCGGGGTGGCCACCGTCTGGCGGATCCTGCACCGCGCCGGTGTCGATCCCACGCCCCGGCGGGCCGATGCCTCCTGGCGCACGTTCCTACACGCCCAGGCCTCCGGCGTCCAGAAAGCTGGTATCTGGAGGCGTTGACGACCGTCGTGGGGCCGGTCTGGGGTCGGTCCTGGCTGGAGTCGGCGTAGACGTGACCATGGATGAAGTAGCGCGGCTGGAGCGCGGCGAGCAGCGTATGAATCTCGGCAAAGCCGCGGTGGGCAGCGTCGACGCCGTCACCGACGCCCGCGGCCGGTGAGTGAGTGAGCAGGAGCCGGTGGCAGCCCGAGGGTCTTCAGGACCCGGCGGATCGTGGATGCGCTCACCCGGTAACCGAGCTTGAGGAGCTCGCCCTGGATCCGCTGGTAGCCCCACGTCGGGTTCTCGGTCGCGAGCC
>NZ_UBIZ01000091.1:0-10926 GCF_900465275.1 Parafrankia sp. Ea1.12
ACCGCAATGCCCATCAGGGGAAGGTCGGGGTGCTGTGCCTGGCGCCGGAGGAGGGGCTGGGGGTTCGTGACGAGGAGACCCGGGCTCGTCACCTCACCGCCATCAACCGCTTCCGCGGCGTGTAGGAGCGGCGCCGCGCCCCCGCGGCGGGTAAGGCCGGCGCGGCGGGTGGCGCCCGCCGGCCGCGGCAGCCGCCCGCCCGCCCGTGACCGAGTGCGCGTCGCGGGCGGGCAGGGCTGGTAGCCTGCGAGTTGGGAGGAGTGTTCCGGTGCCAGCAGAAATCGTCCGGTCCGCCCCGGGCGAGCGGCCCGCCTCCGGCCCGGCCAAGAGCCGCCAGCCGCCAGCCGCTGCCCGGAACGCCAACTCCGGAGCCCATCCCGACTCGGGCCGGGGCGCCGGCAAGAGCAGTGAATCCGGCCGGAACAGCGATGCCGGTGGGTCCGCTGTCACGAGCCCGGCCGAACCGCGCGTCAGGGCGCGCACCCCGGCCCGGGCAACCCGGCGCGACGAACTGCTGCGGGCGGCCGCCCGGCTGTTCGCCGAACGCGGTTTCCGCGGCGTGGGCATCGAGCAGATCGGCGCCGCCGTCGGCATCCGCGGCCCGGGAATCTACCGGCACTTCCCCAGCAAGGACGCGGTGCTCGTCGAGCTGCTCGTCGGCATCAGCCAGCACCTGCTCGACGCGGCCCGCGAGGCCCGCCGGGTCGGCGCCTCCGCCCTGGAGACCCTCGACCTGCTCGTCTGCGGGCACGTCGAGTTCGCGCTCGACAACCCCGACCTGATCGTCATCCACGACCGCGACCTGTGGAGCCTGCCGGAGCCGGCCGAGCGCGAGGTCCGCAGGCTGCAGCGGGCCTATGTCGAGCAGTGGGTGGACGTCCTGCGGCAGGTGCGGCCCGAGCTCGACGCGCCGACCGCGCGGGCGCGTACCCATGCGCTGTTCGGTCTGATCAACTCCACCCCGCACAGCGCGACCGATCTGCACCGGGCCGAGATGGCCGTGATGCTGCACACGATGGCGCTGGGCGCCGCCCGCGGCTGAGCAGCCTGCGCGCCGGGCCGGCTTCTACCGTGCGGGGCAAATCCGTCGCAATCGGAAATGCGGTGACGGTGATGGAGGGAATGGTGCGGGCGGGTGGCGGACCGCGGGCCGCCGGCCGCATTCCGTCATCGCAGTTCTTGCGCCCGGAAGCGCGCTTCTCTACGTTGCGTTGAGGTGGTCGGTACGGCGCGGTCGCGACCTGCATGGGCGACGGCGCCCGAGCCGCACCGGTCAGGGATGCGATCGCGTCGGCGGTCGACGCCCAGGTGACGGGCGGACATCAGCGGGAATTCGGCTGGAGGAGTGTATCGATGCCCCAGGGAGCTGCGGCCGCGCCGTTGACCGTCGCGGTGGTCGGATCCGGTCCGTCGGGCTTCTACGCGGCGGCCTCGCTGCTGGAACAGCACGACGTACCGGTCCGGGTGGACATGTACGAGCGGCTGGCCACGCCGTGGGGCCTGGTGCGTTCCGGAGTCGCCCCCGATCATCCGAAGATAAAGGCGGTGTCCAGCGTGTACGCGGCGATCGCCGCGCACGAGAACTTCCGCTTCTTCGGCAATGTGGACGTCGGCAAGGACGTCACGCGTGAGGAGCTGACCGCGCGCTACGACGCCGTCCTGTACGCCGTCGGCGCGCAGACGGACCGGCGCCTCGGGATTCCCGGTGAGGACCTGCCCGGCAGCGAGTCCGCGGTCGACTTCGTCGGCTGGTACAACGGGCACCCCGACTACGCGCACCTCACCTTCGACCTCAGCGGCGAGCGCGGGGTCGTGATCGGCGCCGGCAACGTCGCCCTCGACGTCGCCCGCATCCTCTGCTCGCCGCACGAGCGGCTGTCCCGCACCGACATCGCCGACCACGCCCTCGACGCACTGCGCGCCTGCGCGCTCAAGGAGGTCATGGTCGTCGGGCGCCGCGGCGCCGCGCAGGCGGCCTTCACGACCGCGGAGCTCAGGGAGCTGCCCGAGTTCACCGAGTCCGGGGTGGACGTCGACCCGGCCGAGGTCGCCGAGCAGGAGGGCGAGGAGGCGCTGTCCCGCCTGGTCAAGCGCAACCTGGCGGTGATGCGTGGGTACGCGCAGAACCCGGTGCCCGCGGGCGCGCGCCGGGTGGCGCTGCGCTTCCAGCGCACCCCGCTGGAGATCCGCGGCGACGGCCGGGTCGAGGAGATCGTGTTCGCCCGCAACGCGCTGAAGGTCGGCGACGACGGCTGGGTCAGCGCCGTCGACACCGGTGAGCGGGAGACCGTCCCGACCAGCCTGGTGCTGCGCGCCGTCGGCTACAAGGGCCGGTCGATCGAGGGGCTGCCGTTCGACGACCGCCGCGGGGTCATTCCGAACGTGAACGGGCGGGTCGAGGGCGTCGAGCGCGAGTACGTGGCCGGCTGGATCAAGCGCGGCCCGACCGGGATCATCGGCACGAACAAGAAGTGCGCCGGCGAGACCGTCGCGCGGCTGCTCGCGGACGTCGCCGACGGCACGCTGCGCCGCCACGACCGGGGCGCCGCGTTCGACCCGGTCGGTGAGATCGACACCTGGCTGCGCGGCCGCCAGCCGCACCTCGTCACCGAGGAGGGCTGGCGGCTGATCGACGCCGTCGAGCGCTCCTCGGGAGAGTCCGCCGGCCGGCCGCGTGTCAAGCGCGTCCTCACCGACGAGCTGCTCGACATCGCGCTGGAGCGCCGGATCGCCTCGTGACGGCGTTCGACGCATGACGGCGTTCGACGCATGAGGGAGCTCGACCCGGAGGAGCGGGCAGTCGTCGACACCGTCCGGGACTTCGTCGACCGCGAGGTCCGGCCGGTGGTGCGCGAGCTCGAGCACGCCAATGCCTACCCCGAGGCGCTCATCGAGCAGATGAAGCGGCTCGGGGTCTTCGGCCTGGCGATCCCCGAGCCGTACGGCCAGGTGGACGTCTCGACCGTCTGCTACGCCCTGGTGACCGAGGAGCTGGCTCGGGGTTGGATGAGCCTGGCTGGTGCCATGGGCGGGCACACGGTGGTCGCCAAGCTGCTGCTGGCGTTCGGGACGGAGGAGCAGAAGCGGCGTTACCTGCCGCGGATGGCCACCGGGGAGCTGCGCGCGACGATGGCGCTGACCGAGCCCGGCGGCGGCTCCGACCTGCAGGCGATGCGGACGACCGCCCGGCCCGACGGCGCGGACTACCTGGTCAACGGCACCAAGACGTGGATCAGCAACGCGCGCCGCTCCGGCCTGGTGGCGCTGCTGTGCAAGACCGATCCCGCGGCCGAGCCCGCCCACCGGGGCATCAGCATCCTGCTGGTGGAGAAGGTCCCCGGGTTCGTGATCTCCCGGGACCTGCCCAAGCTGGGCTACAAGGGCGTCGAGAGCTGCGAGCTGTCGTTCACCGACTGCCGGGTGCCGCGGGACGCGCTGCTCGGCGGGGCCGAGGGCCGGGGCTTCGGGCAGATGATGCGCGGGCTGGAGATCGGCCGGATCCAGGTCGCGGCCCGGGCGACCGGGGTGGGCCGGGCCGCCTTCGACGACGCCCTGCGCTACTCGCAGGAGCGCGAGTCGTTCGGCCAGCCGATCTGGCGGCACCAGTCCGTCGGCAACCACCTCGCGGAGATGGGCACGAAGCTCACCGCGGCCCGGCAGCTCCTGCTGCACGCCGCGCGCCGGTACGACACGGGCGAGCGCGCCGATCTCGAGGCGGGCATGGCCAAGTACTTCTGCTCGGAGGTCGCGATGGAGGTGGCGCTGGCCGCCATCCGGGTCCACGGCGGGTACGGGTACTCCACCGAGTTCGACGTCGAGCGCTACTTCCGGGACGCCCCGCTGATGATCGTCGGCGAGGGCACCAACGAGATCCAGCGCAACGTCATCGCCGCGCAACTCGTCGCACGCGGCGGCCTGCCGTGAGGCCGGCCGAGGCCGGTCGGTCGCGCACCAGCCGCGAGTAGCGAGAAAATGGCCCGTCCCACGCCGTGCACCGCAGTCGCCCAGGAGAGCACATGCCCAAGGGATACGTCATCCTGACCGAGGCCATCAAGGATCCCGAAGGCATGGCGGCCTACAGCCGCCTGTCAGGTCCTTCGGTCGCCGCGGCGGGTGCCAAGGTCCTCGCCGTGGACGAGGACGTCCAGCTGCTCGAGGGGGAGTGGCACGGGAACCGCACGGTCGTCCTCGAGTTCCCGTCGGCGGACGAGGCCCGTGCCTGGTACGAGTCCGACGACTACCAGCGGGCGAAGCCCGTGCGGCAGGCCGCGGCGGACTGCAACGCGGTGCTCCTCTCCGGGTTCGAGATGCCGGCCCGCCGAGCCTGACCGACATGCCGGCAGGCCGGCGTCCCATCGACCGGCACGCGGCGGCGGACACCGCGGACGCGGTCGTCATCGGCGCGGGGGTGAACGGCCTCGTCGCGGCGAACCGGCTCGCCGACGCCGGCTGGGACGTCGTCGTGTGCGAGGCCGCCGCCGAGCCGGGCGGGGCCTGCCGCTCCGCAGAGGTCACCGCGCCCGGGTTCGGTACCGACCTGTTCAGCGCCTTCTACCCGTTCGCCGCGCGGTCCCCGGCGCTGCGCGCGCTTGACCTCACCGACCACGGGCTGACCTGGCTGCACGCCCCGCGGGTGCTGGCCCACCCCACCCCGGACGGCCGCTGCGCGGTGCTGTCCACCGACCTCGAGGGGACGGCCGCATCCCTCGCCGCCTACGCCCCGGCCGACGCGGCGGCCTGGCGGGCGCAGGTCGCACTGTGGGAACGGGTCCGCGACCCGCTGCTCGAGGCGCTGCTGGCCGCCCCGTTCCCGCCGGTCCGGGCGGGCGCACGGCTCGCCCGCGCGCTCGGGGCCGCCGACGCGCTGCGCTTCGCCCGGTTCGCGATGCTGCCCGTCCGCCGGTTCGCCGCGGAGGAGTTCGCCGGCGCGGGCGCCGGACTGCTGGTCGCCGGCAGCGCGCTGCACACCGACCTGGCACCGGAGTCGGCGGGATCGGCGCTGATCGGCTGGCTGCTGGCGATGCTCGGCCAGGATGTCGGCTTCCCGGTGCCGCGTGGCGGAGCGGGCCGGCTGACCGCCGCCCTCGTCGACCGGCTGCGCTCCCGCGGCGGGGTGGTGCGCACCCGAGCCGAGGTGGACGCGGTGATCGTCACCGCCGGCCGGGCCCGTGGCGTGCGGCTCGCCGACGGGACGGCCGTGCGCGCCCGGCGCGCGGTGCTCGCCGACGTGGACGCGGTCTCCCTCTATCGGCGCCTGGTCGGCGATGAGCATCTCCCCGCCCGCCTGCTCACCGACCTGGCCCGCTTCCAGTGGGACAGCTCGACCTTCAAGGTCAACTGGGCGCTCGCCGGGCCGATCCCGTGGTCCGACCGCCGGATCGCGGACGCCGGCACCGTCCACCTCGGCGGCACCATGGACGATCTGACGATGATGTCCGCGCAGCTGGCGTGCGGGCTCGTGCCGGCGGACCCGTTCCTCGTCCTCGGCCAGATGACCACTGCCGACCCCGGCCGCTCGCCGGCCGGGACGCAGAGCGCGTGGGCGTACTTCCACCTCCCGCAGTCCCCCGGGGGCGACGCCGGTGGGGCCGGTGTCACCGGCCGCTGGGACGGCGACGACACCGCCCGCCTCCTCGAGCGGGTGGAACGCAAGCTGGAGGCGGCGGCCCCCGGCTTCGGGTCGCTGATTCTCAGCCGCGACACCCAGTCGCCGCGACGGCTGGAGGACCAGGACTCCGTGCTGCGCGGCGGCGCCCTCAACGGCGGGACGGCCGCCCTGCACCAGCAGCTGATCTTCCGCCCGGTGCCCGGCCTGGGCCGCCCGGAGACCCCGATCCCCGGGCTCTATCTGGCGTCGATGTCAGCACATCCCGGCGGCGGTGCACACGGCGGGCCGGGCGCCATGGCGGCCACGGTGGCGCTGCGCGACGCCGGCCCGGCCGGCCCCGTCCGCCGCCGCGCGTCCGCCGCCGCGCACCGGCTGATCTACGCCGGGCCGGTGGCGTCGCCCGCGGCGCCAGGCCCGGATTCTCCAGGGCCGGCGAGTCCGGGCCCGGCGAACGAGTCCTTGAGCGCCTCCGACACCTCGCGTGCGACCCGTCCGAAAGCGGCGTCGTAACGCAGCGCCGACTCGCGCGGGTAGCCGAACGGGATCTCGATCTCGGCGAGCAGCCGCCCCGAGCGGGCGGACAGCACGGCTACCCGGCTGGCCAGCAGCGCGGCCTCGACCACCGAATGGGTCACGAACAGCCCGGCGAACCCCTCCCGCAGGTGCAGGCGCAGCAGCTCGTCACCGAGCCGCTCGCGGGTGATCTCGTCCAGCGCGCCGAACGGCTCGTCGAACAGGAACAACGACGGGCGGGCCGTCAGCGCGCGGGCGAGCGACACCCGCATCCGCATCCCGCCCGACAGCGCCCGCGGCCGGTACCGCTCGTAGCCCCGCAGGCCGGTCATGGTGATCGCGTCCGCCACCAGGCGGTCGCGCCGCGCCCGGGGGACGCCGTCGAGCTCGGCGAACAGCCCGATGTTGCCCTCGACCGTCCGCCAGGGCAGCAGCGTCGGGTCCTGGAAGATGTAGCCGGGGGAACCCGGCCCGGCGAGCACCGAGCCGCTCGTCGGCGCCGCGAGCCCGGCGGCGATGCGCAGCAGCGTCGACTTGCCCGAGCCCGACGCCCCGATCAGCGCCACGATCTCGCCGGCCCCGACGCGCAGCGAGACGTCCTCCAGCACCCGCGTCCCGTCCGGGAACGTCATGCCGACGCCGTCGAACGCCAGAGCCGTCCCCGGTGGGGCGAGACCCACGGCCGGGGCTGCCGCGGGTCGGGTCCTCGACCTCATGAGCACATCATCCACGCTCGCGGTACCTGGCTGCATGCTGACCGTCAAGCCATGGGAAAATCCGAACGGTACTGACATGCCGGATGTCGGTGACCCGCGGTGAGCGCACCACCGCGACGGCGAGGAGGACACCGTGCCCAACGGCGGGCCGATCGCGCACCGCATCATGCTGGGAGCGCGGCTCCGGAGCCTGCGCGAGGCCACCGGCATCAGCCGGGAGGACGCCGGCTACGAGATCCGGGCCTCCGACTCGAAGATCAGCCGCATGGAGCTGGGCCGGGTCGGTTTCAAGGTGCGCGACGTCGCCGACCTGCTCACGCTCTACGGCATCGTCGCCGAGGCCGACCGGGCGCCGATCCTCGACCTGGCCAGGGAGGCCAACCGGCCCGGCTGGTGGCGGCGCTACGCCGAGGTCGTGCCCGGCTGGTCCGAGGCCTACCTCGGACTGGAGAGCGCCGCGACCCTGATCCGCAGCTACCATCTGCACCTCGTCCCCGACCTGCTCCAGACCGAGGACTATGCGCGCGCGGCCGTCGCGCAGACCAGCAACCCGGGCACGATGAGCGCCGAGGCCGTCGCGCGCACCGTCGAGATGCGGATCACCCGGCAGCGGCTGCTCACCCGGCCCGACCCGCCGAAACTGTGGGCGGTGATCGACGAGGCCGCGCTGCGGCCGCGGATCGGCTCGGCGGAGGTGCTGCGGGCACAGCTCGCACACCTGCGGGAGCTGGCCGCCACGCCGAACATCGTGATCCAGATCCTGCCGGCCGAGTACGGGGGCCACGTCGCCACCGGGGCCTTCACCATCCTGCGCTTCGCTGAGCCCGAGCTGCCCGACGTCGTCCACCTCGAGCACCTGACCGGCGCGATCGACCTTGACCGGCCGGAGGACGTCGACCGGTACGAGGAGCTGATGAACCGCCTCAGCGTCGACAGCACGACCCCGGACGGCCTCACGGCGCGCCTCGACCGCCTCGCCGCGGCGATCGAGCGCTGAGCCGCCCCGGGCCTATCGCCATGGCGACACTCGGTGGCCGGGAGGCGACCGAGAGCCCGAACGCTTCGTAGGGTTGGGCCGTCTACCAGGCCCGGCGCCGTGTCCGGCCTAGATCCTGGCCGCGCACGCGCCCGGGCCGCCGCCGCTGCACGTTCGCCGTCCTGGAGGCTGTCTTGCGACGTCCCCTGTCCCGTACCGTCCTCACCGCCGCGGCGGCCGCCGCCTGCCTGGCCCTGGCGGTCGGGTGCGGCTCCGACGACGGCCCCGCCGCCGCGTCCGCGCCGGAGGTGTCCGGCGATGCCACGTCGGCGCCCGCCACCGGCGCCGCCGGCAGCCTCGACGTCGTGCTGCACGACGCCACCGGAGCCGAGGTCGGCACCGTCACCCTCACCCCCGTCGACGGGGCGGTGCGGGTCGAGGGCAGCCTGCACGGCCTGCCCGCCGGCGGCTACCACGGGTTCCACATCCACCAGAAGCCGGTGTGCGACCCGAAGGCCGCCGACGGCCCGTTCAGCACCGCCGGCGGTCACTTCAACCCCGGGGCGACCACGCACGGCGACCACGCCGGCGACCTGCCGCCACTGCTGGTCGACAAGGACGGCACGGGGGAACTGCAGGCGCAGACGGACCGCTTCCAGCTCGACGACCTGCGCAGCCAGGGCGCCGCGGTGATCGTGCACGCCCAGCCCGACAACTTCGCCCACATCCCCGACCGCTACACCGCGCAGGGCGCCCCGACGCCGGGCCCGGACGAGCGGACCAACGCGACCGGCGACGCCGGCGACCGGATCGCCTGCGGAGTGATCGAGAAGTCCTGACCGCGCCGTGCGGGCCGCGCCGGGGTGCGGCGCGGCCCGCGGCGGCCGCGGACGGTCCTTCGTCCCCCGCTCCTGCGGACCAAGGCAGGGTGAAATCGCCCCGTCTCGGGTGACACCGTGAGGTACAACACCGAGGGTGGGGAGGATCTCATGAGGGGCCGTCCGATTGTGTCCAACGCCGTGACCATGGACGTCAACGCCACCTACCTGACCGGCGCCGAGGCGGGTAAGCGGGTTCCGGTGCTTGTCACCGTCCGCTTCGACCCGCTCGACCCGGTCGCGATCACCCTGCGCACGCGGGTTCCGGACCAGCGGGTCCTCGCGTGGACCTTCGCGCGGGAGCTCCTCGCCGAGGGCGACGAGCGGCCCGTGGGGGAGGGCACCATCCGGATCGCGCCGGTGCTGCGCGAGCGCCGGCGCCTGCTGATCGTCGATCTTCCGAGCCCCGGGGGGCCGGTCACCGTCGAACTGCCGGCGTCCCGGGTCGCCGACTTCGTCCGGCGGACCTACGAGCGGGTGCCCGCCTCCGCGGAGAGCGCCGTCCTCGACCTCGACCTGGACCTCGACCTGGGTCTCGCGGCCCTCGACCGCGGTTGACGGGCCGGCTGCCGGTGGCTTCGGCGGCGGGCCCCCGACCCGCCGCCCAGGAGCTAGCCGAAGGTCAGGATCTCGCCGATCGGGCGCCGCGGGGTCAGCGCGGAGGCCACCGCGTCCCGGCGGGGATAGCCGACCCGAAGGATCATCTGCACGTGCCCGGCGATGCTCAGCATCCGCTCGATCACCGAACGGTACCCGTCGCTGTCGATGGGCTGGCCCATCGGCGACGCGGCCGCGCCAGCCGCGGTCACGGTGAGCAGGACCCGCGCCAGCGCCTGCCCGGCGCGCAGCCTGTCCTCAGCCTGGTCGGCGTCCGTGCCGACCACGACGACGGCGGGGCGCTCCACCGACGGCAGCTCCTCCGGGCGCTGTTCGACGGTCGGGGCGAGACCCGTGTCCGCGTCCGCGTCGGCGCCGCCGTCGGCGTCCTCGGAACGCGGCGCCGCGATGCCTGGCGCGCCGCGGGTGTCGAAGTCGCGCAGCGGGAAGTCGCTGGCCCGTTCGGGGTGATGGGTCGAGGCCACGCCGGTCGGCACCCCGTCGGCGGTCGGGCCCTGCCCGCGCCGCCACGACGCCAGCTCGGCCCGGTAGGCGGGGTCGGCCTGCTCCGCCCAGTCCGCCCGGGCCGCGACCACCGCCGCGTCCAGCCGCTGGTCGGAGTGCGACAGCGGCATCAGCCAGGCGCCCTCGGACTCGGCGGCGCGGCGCATCCGGTCGACCAGGTCGCCGGCGAGCGGGCGTGCCTCGAACGGCCGGCGGTCGGTGTGCCGGGCCCCGGCGGCCGAGAACAGCAGCCGGTCGGAATCCGTCGGCGCCGCCCGCCCGCCGATCCCCATCGACGCGAGGACCAGGTCACCGGACAGCACCGGCTCCAGCCCGCCGGAACCGGTCGCCTCCGGCAGCAGCTCCACCACCGGCTCGAAGCCGAGCACCCGGAACGCCAGCCGGGCGTGCAGCAGCGCCGCGCCGCAGCTCACCAGGAGCTGCCGCCCGTCCGGGTCGAGGACTGCGAGGCGCCGCTCGACGTCCGGCCGCAGCGTCAGCCGGCCGTCGGCGAGACGCCACCGCCACGGCTGGGTGTTGTGAATGGACGGTGCGAGCGAAGCCGTCGTCACGACCTCGACTGCCACCTCGCGACCGACTCCCGCCGTCACCGACTCCATGATCGCGAACTCCCCTCGCCGTGCGGTGGCGTGTTGCGGGTGCACCGTGCCCGGCACGGCCCGTCTCCACGGTAGTCGGCGGCGGGCCGACCGCAGGGTGCCCGACGGGACCATCGTGCCGGCGTGCGGGGGGCCGTGGACGCCAGATCCGTCACGTCCGCGCCCGCCACCGGAGACCGCTGCCGGGGCCCGCCCGCGGCGCCGGGCGCGGGCCCGCCAGCACCCCTCGACACCCGTCAAGCCCGGTCGGCTCGCCGCCCGCCCGCCGCCGGGCGCCGCGGCGGGGTGGCCGGCGCGCCGCGGGGCTCCCGCTCAGAGTCGGACGTCCCGGCGGCGGCGGCCGATGCGACATGGGCGAACGGCCTACGGCGCCCGTATGGTCGCTGCCATGGAGAAGATCCGGGTGTTCGTTCTCGATGACCACGAGATCGTGCGTAATGGTCTGCGTCAGACGCTCGCCCGGCATGACGATATCGAGGTCGTCGGAGAGGCCGGGCTGGCCGCGGAGGCGTTG